>NZ_CAMHVK010000101.1:0-78 GCF_946188615.1 Streptococcus mitis | reverse complement strand
AAAAAAAAAAAAAAAAAAAAAAAAAAAAAAAAAAAAAAAAAAAAAAAAAAAAAAAAAAAAAAAAAAAAAAAAAAAAAA
>NZ_CAMHVK010000100.1:0-78 GCF_946188615.1 Streptococcus mitis | reverse complement strand
GGGGGGGGGGGGGGGGGGGGGGGGGGGGGGGGGGGGGGGGGGGGGGGGGGGGGGGGGGGGGGGGGGGGGGGGGGGGGG
>NZ_CAMHVK010000099.1:0-79 GCF_946188615.1 Streptococcus mitis | reverse complement strand
CCCCCCCCCCCCCCCCCCCCCCCCCCCCCCCCCCCCCCCCCCCCCCCCCCCCCCCCCCCCCCCCCCCCCCCCCCCCCAC
>NZ_CAMHVK010000098.1:0-80 GCF_946188615.1 Streptococcus mitis | reverse complement strand
TAGGTGATTAATACTTTTCCTGTCTTACTTCCTGGTTTACTTGTGTCTGGTTGTTCTGACCAGCTATAGTTTGTTCCTTT
>NZ_CAMHVK010000097.1:0-80 GCF_946188615.1 Streptococcus mitis | reverse complement strand
GCAGGTGGTGCTAAGGTTTATGACTACGATACAGCACGTGACCAAGTCTACACTGTAACCCTTTCAGAACGTGTTGAACC
>NZ_CAMHVK010000096.1:0-83 GCF_946188615.1 Streptococcus mitis | reverse complement strand
CAAGCGAAAGACCAAGACCGTGTTGAAACAGTCACTTATCATAAGGATGCCCAAAAAGCTGTTATCCGTTATGTAAGCACTAA
>NZ_CAMHVK010000095.1:0-86 GCF_946188615.1 Streptococcus mitis | reverse complement strand
GGTGGTGCTAAGGTTTATGACTACGATACAGCACGTGACCAAGTCTACACTGTAACCCTTTCAGAACGTGTTGAACCGGTTAACCC
>NZ_CAMHVK010000094.1:0-86 GCF_946188615.1 Streptococcus mitis | reverse complement strand
GGTGGTGCGAAGGTTTATGACTACGATACAGCACGTGACCAAGTCTACACTGTAACCCTTTCAGAACGTGTTGAACCGGTTAACCC
>NZ_CAMHVK010000093.1:0-86 GCF_946188615.1 Streptococcus mitis | reverse complement strand
GGGTTAACTGGTTCAACACGTTCTGAAAGGGTTACAGTGTAGACTTGGTCACGTGCTGTATCGTAGTCATAAACCTTAGCACCACC
>NZ_CAMHVK010000092.1:0-89 GCF_946188615.1 Streptococcus mitis | reverse complement strand
GCAGGTGGTGCGAAGGTTTATGACTACGATACAGCACGTGACCAAGTCTACACTGTAACCCTTTCAGAACGTGTTGAGCCGGTTAACCC
>NZ_CAMHVK010000091.1:0-92 GCF_946188615.1 Streptococcus mitis | reverse complement strand
CCACAACCAAATACACCAGTCAATCCAGGACAACCAGATAGCCCACGTTGGCCAGGAACCGTTGAAAACTTGGATAACAAGGAAAGTGTTAG
>NZ_CAMHVK010000090.1:0-93 GCF_946188615.1 Streptococcus mitis | reverse complement strand
TCAAGCTAAAAACGCAGGAGTGACATCAGTAGATTCGGTAACTCCAACGCCAACAGCTAAACCGGCTGCAAAACAAGCCATCGATGACGCATT
>NZ_CAMHVK010000089.1:0-95 GCF_946188615.1 Streptococcus mitis | reverse complement strand
ACTTATCGTAAGGATGCTCAAAAAGCTGTTATCCGTTATGTAAGCACTAATGGTAATCAAGTTCTCAAAACAGATGAAGTAACAGGTAAGTCAGG
>NZ_CAMHVK010000088.1:0-98 GCF_946188615.1 Streptococcus mitis | reverse complement strand
GCTAAGGAAGACGCGAAAGCGAAAGCTGATGCAGCGAAGCAAGCAATCGATAATGCAACAACAAACGATGCAGTAACTCAAGCTAAAAACGCAGGAGT
>NZ_CAMHVK010000087.1:0-98 GCF_946188615.1 Streptococcus mitis | reverse complement strand
CCAGACACAAGTAAACCAGGAAGTAAGACAGGAAAAGTATTAATCACTTACCCAGATAAGAGTACGGAAGAAGTGACGGTAACGGTAAACGTAACGCC
>NZ_CAMHVK010000086.1:0-99 GCF_946188615.1 Streptococcus mitis | reverse complement strand
GGTTAACCCAGATAACCCAAGCCCACAACCAAATACACCAGTCAATCCAGGACAACCAGATAGCCCACGTTGGCCAGGAACCGTTGAAAACTTGGATAA
>NZ_CAMHVK010000085.1:0-101 GCF_946188615.1 Streptococcus mitis | reverse complement strand
GCTGTATCGTAGTCATAAACCTTCGCACCACCTGCTGTGAATTCATCGCTAACAAGCTTGTAGCCTTGTTTCTTGAACTCTGTGATTTGACTTGTTGTGCT
>NZ_CAMHVK010000084.1:0-104 GCF_946188615.1 Streptococcus mitis | reverse complement strand
TCATCTGTTTTGAGAACTTGATTACCATTAGTGCTTACATAACGGATAACAGCTTTTTGAGCATCCTTACGATAAGTAACTGTTTCAACACGGTCTTGATCTTT
>NZ_CAMHVK010000083.1:0-104 GCF_946188615.1 Streptococcus mitis | reverse complement strand
TTCAAGAAACAAGGCTACAAGCTTGTTAGCGATGAATTCACAGCAGGTGGTGCGAAGGTTTATGACTACGATACAGCACGTGACCAAGTCTACACTGTAACCCT
>NZ_CAMHVK010000082.1:0-119 GCF_946188615.1 Streptococcus mitis | reverse complement strand
ATTGATGCCAATAACGATTTGACTGCTGAAGAGAAAGCCCAAGCTAAGGAAGACGCGAAAGCGAAAGCTGATGCAGCGAAGCAAGCAATCGATAATGCAACAACAAACGATGCAGTAAC
>NZ_CAMHVK010000081.1:0-122 GCF_946188615.1 Streptococcus mitis | reverse complement strand
AAAGACCAAGACCGTGTTGAAACAGTCACTTATCATAAGGATGCCCAAAAAGCTGTTATCCGTTATGTAAGCACTAACGGCAATCATATTCTCAAAACAGATGAAGTGACAGGTAAGTCAGG
>NZ_CAMHVK010000080.1:0-122 GCF_946188615.1 Streptococcus mitis | reverse complement strand
AGTAAGACAGGAAAAGTATTAATCACTTACCCAGATAAGAGTACGGAAGAAGTGACGGTAACGGTAAACGTAACGCCTCAAAATGATGAATACACACCAACTGGAATCCCTCAAGAAGTGGA
>NZ_CAMHVK010000079.1:0-122 GCF_946188615.1 Streptococcus mitis | reverse complement strand
AAAGACCAAGACCGTGTTGAAACAGTCACTTATCATAAGGATGCCCAAAAAGCTGTTATCCGTTATGTAAGCACTAATGGTAATCAAGTTCTCAAAACAGATGAAGTAACAGGTAAGTCAGG
>NZ_CAMHVK010000078.1:0-128 GCF_946188615.1 Streptococcus mitis | reverse complement strand
AGCACAACAAGTCAAATCACAGAGTTCAAGAAACAAGGCTACAAGCTTGTTAGCGATGAATTCACAGCAGGTGGTGCTAAGGTTTATGACTACGATACAGCACGTGACCAAGTCTACACTGTAACCCT
>NZ_CAMHVK010000077.1:0-131 GCF_946188615.1 Streptococcus mitis | reverse complement strand
TGGAGCAATGTCAACTTGGTAACAGGTCATATTGACTTCCAAGACTGGACAACCAATGATGATACGTTTGATAAAGTAGTCTCTCCAACTATCGCAGGTTACACAGCGGATAAATCAGAAATCCCAGCTGT
>NZ_CAMHVK010000076.1:0-134 GCF_946188615.1 Streptococcus mitis | reverse complement strand
GGAGTGACATCAGTAGATTCGGTAACTCCAACGCCAACAGCTAAACCGGCTGCAAAACAAGCCATCGATGACGCATTGAAAGCTAAGAATGACGCGATTGATGCCAATAACGATTTGACTGCTGAAGAGAAAGC
>NZ_CAMHVK010000075.1:0-143 GCF_946188615.1 Streptococcus mitis | reverse complement strand
TTATCCAAGTTTTCAACGGTTCCTGGCCAACGTGGGCTATCTGGTTGTCCTGGATTGACTGGTGTATTTGGTTGTGGAGTTGGGTTATCTGGGTTAACCGGCTCAACACGTTCTGAAAGGGTTACAGTGTAGACTTGGTCACG
>NZ_CAMHVK010000074.1:0-143 GCF_946188615.1 Streptococcus mitis | reverse complement strand
ACAGTTGTGCCTTCTGGTAAGCCTGTTTTGTTTACACTTGTTTCTGGATCTGGTACGTGTCCATTGTCCACTTCTTGAGGGATTCCAGTTGGTGTGTATTCATCATTTTGAGGCGTTACGTTTACCGTTACCGTCACTTCTTC
>NZ_CAMHVK010000073.1:0-145 GCF_946188615.1 Streptococcus mitis | reverse complement strand
AAGGTTTATGACTACGATACAGCACGTGACCAAGTCTACACTGTAACCCTTTCAGAACGTGTTGAACCGGTTAACCCAGATAACCCAAGCCCACAACCAAATACACCAGTCAATCCAGGACAACCAGATAGCCCACGTTGGCCAG
>NZ_CAMHVK010000072.1:0-153 GCF_946188615.1 Streptococcus mitis | reverse complement strand
CCCCCCCCCCCCCCCCCCCCCCCCCCCCCCCCCCCCCCCCCCCCCCCCCCCCCCCCCCCCCCCCCCCCCCCCCCCACCCCCCCCCCCCCCCCCCCCCCCCCCCCCCCCCCCCCCCCCCCCCCCCCCCCCCCCCCCCCCCCCCCCCCCCCCCCC
>NZ_CAMHVK010000071.1:0-155 GCF_946188615.1 Streptococcus mitis | reverse complement strand
ACAAGCTAAAAAAGACGGAGCGACAAGTGTATCTTCAGTCACTCCAACACCAGCAGCTAAACCGGCTGCAAAACAAGTCATCGATGACGCATTGAAAGCTAAGAATGACGCGATTGATGCCAATAACGATTTGACTGCTGAAGAGAAAGCCCAAG
>NZ_CAMHVK010000070.1:0-158 GCF_946188615.1 Streptococcus mitis | reverse complement strand
GTTCAAAGCGGGTGACGAGAATCGAACTCGCGACAACAGCTTGGAAGGCTGTAGTTTTACCACTAAACTACACCCGCTTAAATGGGAGTTAACGGGATCGAACCGCTGACCCTCTGCTTGTAAGGCAGATGCTCTCCCAGCTGAGCTAAACTCCCTAG
>NZ_CAMHVK010000069.1:0-159 GCF_946188615.1 Streptococcus mitis | reverse complement strand
CAATCATATTCTCAAAACAGATGAAGTGACAGGTAAGTCAGGTGAATCCATTGCCTACAGCACTACAAGTCAAATCAATGAATTCAAGAAACAAGGCTACAAGCTTGTTAGCGATGAATTCACAGCAGGTGGTGCGAAGGTTTATGACTACGATACAGC
>NZ_CAMHVK010000068.1:0-170 GCF_946188615.1 Streptococcus mitis | reverse complement strand
GGAACAAACTATAGCTGGTCAGAACAACCAGACACAAGTAAACCAGGAAGTAAGACAGGAAAAGTATTAATCACCTACCCAGACAAGAGTACAGAAGAAGTGACGGTAACGGTAAACGTAACGCCTCAAAATGATGAATACACACCAACTGGAATCCCTCAAGAAGTGGA
>NZ_CAMHVK010000067.1:0-170 GCF_946188615.1 Streptococcus mitis | reverse complement strand
CAAAAAGCTGTTATCCGTTATGTAAGCACTAATGGTAATCAAGTTCTCAAAACAGATGAAGTAACAGGTAAGTCAGGAGAAGCCATTGCCTACAGCACAACAAGTCAAATCACAGAGTTCAAGAAACAAGGCTACAAGCTTGTTAGCGATGAATTCACAGCAGGTGGTGC
>NZ_CAMHVK010000066.1:0-175 GCF_946188615.1 Streptococcus mitis | reverse complement strand
GCTAAGGAAGACGCGAAAGCGAAAGCTGATGCAGCGAAGCAAGCAATCGATAATGCAACAACAAACGATGCAGTAACGCAAGCTAAAAACGCTGGGGCAGCAAGTGTAGCTTCAGTAAATCCAACAGCGCAAGCAAAACCAGCGGCTAAGCAAGCCATCGATGACGCATTGAAAG
>NZ_CAMHVK010000065.1:0-209 GCF_946188615.1 Streptococcus mitis | reverse complement strand
CAAGAAGTGGACAATGGACACGTACCAGATCCAGAAACAAGTGTAAACAAAACAGGCTTACCAGAAGGCACAACTGTTACATGGAAGACAAGGCCAGATGTCAGCACACCGGGCAGTCATCCAGGAGTAGCGTTAGTTCATTATCCAGATGGAACGGAAGATGAAGTCGAAGTACCAGTAAGGGTAAAAGAACAAAAAGATACCTTCAA
>NZ_CAMHVK010000064.1:0-232 GCF_946188615.1 Streptococcus mitis | reverse complement strand
TGCAAAATCACCTGCCGGCTACGCCAGAACCACTTGGCGAACACTCCGGAATCACCTGCCGGGCTTGGCGGAACCACCTCTCAGACATGCCGGACCCACATGCCAATGAAACCGCAAGCACCTGCCGAGCACGCCAGAACGACCTGCTTGACTCGCCAAAACCACCTGCAGGACACGCCGAAATCACCTGGCGGCTAGGCCACAACCATTTGGTCAACTCTTTGGAATCACC
>NZ_CAMHVK010000063.1:0-232 GCF_946188615.1 Streptococcus mitis | reverse complement strand
CCACAAGTGCGTGCGCAGAGTAAATAATCATCTCCGCAAGTCCCTGAGTTTCGAGGTGCAAGAGTTAACCCATCTACCAGTGGGACTGGGATTCAAACCCGGGCCCACAGGTCCATTTATCTCGCAGGCCCGTGCGCTTTCCTCAATGCCATGTGACCCCAGAGCTGAGGGCCTCTAGGCTGCCAGTGATTTTCAGACTGTGAGGGTGGAGGAGGGGAAGCATGGACACCAG
>NZ_CAMHVK010000062.1:0-233 GCF_946188615.1 Streptococcus mitis | reverse complement strand
CCCCCCCCCCCCCCCCCCCCCCCCCCCCCCCCCCCCCCCCCCCCCCCCCCCCCCCCCCCCCCCCCCCCCCCCCCCACTTTTTTTTTAATGATACGGCGACCACCGAGATCTACACTCGTCTGAACACTCTTTCCCTACACGACGCTCTTCCGATCTGATTTTCTGCGAACTCGATGACTTTTTGGACTTTCTCGGTTTCTTGAGGTGCTTGGACAATCAGCTTTTCCTCCTCG
>NZ_CAMHVK010000061.1:0-234 GCF_946188615.1 Streptococcus mitis | reverse complement strand
GCATCACCTGCCGCGCATGCCGGAACCACCTCTCCGACGTGCCGGAAGCACGTGCCAGACACGCCGGAAACACCTACCGGACAGCCCGGAACCACCTGCCAAGAACGCCGGAGCCACCTGTTCGACTCGCTGGAACCACCTGCCGGACAGGCCAATATCAACTGCTGGCTATGCCAGAACCACCTGGGGGACGGTCCGGAATCACCTGCCAGCCATGGCGGAACCACCTCTCAG
>NZ_CAMHVK010000060.1:0-234 GCF_946188615.1 Streptococcus mitis | reverse complement strand
AATGTCTGGCCAGTGGTAGGGCCCAGCAATTGTCAAATAAGTGAATGAATGAATGATTTCTCTCTGGCTCCCGGGTCTCTTTCTCAATCAAGCTCAGCCCTGAGCCTGTCCACACCCAAGGGAGATCACGGCCTCACCCAGGCTGCATGGCTCTGAGAGAAGGGCTGAGCACACGGGGTCAAGGCTGGGCTTTAGAACCAGCCCCAGCTGACTGCCCGTGGCACCAGGGCCTGG
>NZ_CAMHVK010000059.1:0-235 GCF_946188615.1 Streptococcus mitis | reverse complement strand
AATTAGGGGCCTGGAAGGAGCCGCCCCCTTCTCAAGACAGGGTTGCAAATGATGAGTCAATCTCAGCCTCTTGTAAGGACAGGAAGTCCTTCCCTATGAGTGCTGTTCAGAGTCCCATGTAACAGGTATAGAAACTGAGGCGCAGATAGGTGAGGTTACTTCTGAGGGGCCCCCATCTCAGGAGGCAGTAATGGTGCCCTGGGGCAGCTGAGGTTGGTTCTGAGAGTCACCAGAT
>NZ_CAMHVK010000058.1:0-236 GCF_946188615.1 Streptococcus mitis | reverse complement strand
TTGGGCGCGTAGCTCAGGTGGTTAGAGCGCACGCCTGATAAGCGTGAGGTCGGTGGTTCGAGTCCACTCGTGCCCATAAAGTTTGGTCCGTTGGTCAAGGGGTTAAGACACCGCCTTTTCACGGCGGTAACACGGGTTCGAATCCCGTACGGACTATTTTGGAGGATTACCCAAGTCCGGCTGAAGGGAACGGTCTTGAAAACCGTCAGGCGTGTAAAAGCGTGCGTGGGTTCGAA
>NZ_CAMHVK010000057.1:0-238 GCF_946188615.1 Streptococcus mitis | reverse complement strand
ACTTCTTTGACCATTTTTGCAGCAGTTAGGTTGCATGGAAAGCCTGTGTTAAAAGGTCCCACGAAGATACAGTATTTACCATGACCTGGGTAAAGGGCATGTTAAGTCGATGAATATCCTGATCATCATAAAGTCAGTTCAGCATGGCTTGCATATGTAGCTTATTACCCACGTCATGTGGGAAGTGCCACTTTGCATTTAAAGGAAGGGAAGGGTAACAAACTTCTCAGAGTAAACA
>NZ_CAMHVK010000056.1:0-238 GCF_946188615.1 Streptococcus mitis | reverse complement strand
ATGCTAAATAGTAGTGTATAGAATACGCTTTTGACATACAAAATGCTGAAAGCCAATTTAGCAAATCATACAAAATCAAAAACACAATCTTCTAATCTCCTTATATTTAAAAATACATATATCATAGTAAAATAGCTTCCAATACTATTTCATATGTAAGGGTAGAAATTAAAACATTTTAGAAACTCTTTATTATTTCTGCCTATAGGAGCAGGAACAAACTTCTCAGTCTGGCATA
>NZ_CAMHVK010000055.1:0-238 GCF_946188615.1 Streptococcus mitis | reverse complement strand
GGGATGTGTCTGCAGAGATAGCACAGAGCCACGTACTTTTGGAGTGAGAATAGGAGATCATTCTGTTCTGGGGATATATATCTGGGGCAGGGGTTTTGATTGGATTTTAGGTAATGGACCCTGTTGGTAGTCTGGTGGAACCTATGGACTTCTTTTCAAGATACTGTTTTTAAATGTGTAAAATAAAAATAAATAGGATTGCAAAGGAAATCAATTGTATTAAAATATAGTTATTAGA
>NZ_CAMHVK010000054.1:0-241 GCF_946188615.1 Streptococcus mitis | reverse complement strand
GAGAGATGGTATAATGGAGTTCAGAAATGGCTCCATATTTTACTACTTTCTATATTCACATCTGTTGTAGTAGTATTTTCTAGTGCCTACAATTCTGACCCCAGTTTTAGGTAGGCAATTTGCTTTGGTCAATAGGATATTAGCAAATTTTTACACAAGTAAGACTTAAAAAGAACTTCTGTGATTGGATTTGCTTTCACTTCTGCCTTCTGCCTTTTCTATGATAACACCTATGAGCTAC
>NZ_CAMHVK010000053.1:0-244 GCF_946188615.1 Streptococcus mitis | reverse complement strand
GCTATTCCCATCAGGACTCCCTCGTGACACATAATATCATATTAAACAGCAAGACTTTACCTCATTGAGGGGCTGGCGCCATGCCAAGTGGTTAAGTTCACGCGGGGCTCCACTGCAGGCGGCCCAGTGTTTTGTTGGTTCGAATCCTGGGCGCGGACATGGCACTGCTCATCAAACCACGCTGAGGCAGCGTCCCACATGCCACAACTAGAAGGAGCCACAACAAAGAATATACAACTATGTA
>NZ_CAMHVK010000052.1:0-245 GCF_946188615.1 Streptococcus mitis | reverse complement strand
AATCAACCCGAGATGAAGTTAGCTGAGAATAGAATGGACCAAGACTAGAGGTTATCTTGGTTTCAGTCCTCCAAGGGAGCATGGCGAGATATGTCTCAAACTGGGCTTTGTTGCTGTCAAAGTCAGAATTGGTGGTGGTAGACCAATGCCGAGAGGGATAAGAGAGGGTAGAGATAAGATTCCTCAGGGCATCATCCTTGAGGAATGAAAGACCTGGCAAGAGCCAAATGGCAGGACAGATCCCA
>NZ_CAMHVK010000051.1:0-247 GCF_946188615.1 Streptococcus mitis | reverse complement strand
CGGAAAAGTTATTAGTGGCAACACGGTCTGCCTGAAGCTTTGTCTCTTCCGAAATGAAGTCTTTGTTTAGATATCGGTGATGGGGGTTTTGTGCCATTGTCTAATCTGTCAGATTAGATGAGCAAGTGTCTTTAGGGGTGCAAAAACGTGCAGCCACACCTGCTGTGCAAAGCTGTGAATTCACAACTCTTCTGACTATTAAAATGTGTTATGCTGGGAGCTCTTTTGTTGTAATGGAACTGTTGGT
>NZ_CAMHVK010000050.1:0-248 GCF_946188615.1 Streptococcus mitis | reverse complement strand
ACTTAACCGCTGCGGCACCAGGCCCACCCCGGAAAAAGAGTTTTTAAAGAATTACTCTGAAAGTCATGCTGCAAGCCATTTAAATGGTCACAATAATGAGAAGGGATGATTTTGCAATGCAGGAGTTTCAGGAATCATGTGAAAGAATGAATTCAGGTGAGGTAACTGCTAATGGGGCGTGGAGTCAGCCTCAGAAATGAGCTTTACTAAAAAGCGCCCTTGCAGAAATACGTGTCATACTGTCTCGC
>NZ_CAMHVK010000049.1:0-249 GCF_946188615.1 Streptococcus mitis | reverse complement strand
CCTTTCTTTTTCTGTTTTTAGATGCAAATGCAATTCTTAAGTGTCCCTATGTTTTCTCCCTTGTTTATGTTCCAAAACTATTTGCACAAACTAAACTGTTCTAATTTTCATGATTTGAACTTAGTGGGCAAAGATTCCTTTGGCTTCTAGTGTCACCAAAGTACAAAAAGCAAAAAGTATCCCTAAGGCAGCAGGATTCCTCACATTCACCTCCAGAAATCACCCATTTCTGCCCTTTGAGCTTTTCAC
>NZ_CAMHVK010000048.1:0-249 GCF_946188615.1 Streptococcus mitis | reverse complement strand
ACAAGGATTTCTGTTTGCGCGGCCAATGCTCCCGGACCAGTTGGAACATTGGCTGCAATCTTATTGCCCGCATCCCTCCTCAGCCTGATGCGGGCCAGGTAATGTTAGCCTGCACGACGCAGGTTTAGCGTGTGGCGGTCTTGTAGCATAACCAGACGCTCGATATAGGCACGATCTTTCTCCTCGATGGTGAAGGCCGAATGCACCCAATCCTCGGTAATATCCATCAGCTCCGAACGCGTGAGCTGC
>NZ_CAMHVK010000047.1:0-249 GCF_946188615.1 Streptococcus mitis | reverse complement strand
CTGGGAAGACTGTATGATTGTTTAACCAACTAAAAACCCCTTATCCTCACCCAAGAGGACTATGCTAAAACAACAATTCTAAACTAAGTTCAACTATCACAGAAAACTTTTAGGTATTACACCCTGAATGATCACAAGTAATGTTACTGATTTCACAAACCATACATGAAAATACACTTCATTTCACAAATTAAGTAATTTAACCATCTTAAGAGGAAAAAAAAGCAAAAGAAACAATGAATGATCATA
>NZ_CAMHVK010000046.1:0-250 GCF_946188615.1 Streptococcus mitis | reverse complement strand
TGGTGTCCGGCACGAGGTTCAGTCTGAGAGGCTGTGCCGGCATGCCCCTCACGTGATTCCGGCTTGTCCCCGAACTGCTGCTGGTGTAGCGGGCAGGTGATTTTGGCGTGTCCGGCAGGTGGTTCAGGCGAGTTGAGCAGGTGGTTGCGACGTGCTCGGCAGGTGCTTCCGGCGTCTCCGGCACGTGTTTCTGGCACATCTGACTGGTGGTTCCGGCATGCCCAAAAGTTGATTCCGGTCTGTCCGGTAG
>NZ_CAMHVK010000045.1:0-251 GCF_946188615.1 Streptococcus mitis | reverse complement strand
CACACAACCGCAAGAAGTCAAATAAATTGGCTGATTGGATGCTCGTATGAATCTTCAGTCAATCGACTTGACGCAGCTTGCCAAAATTCGTGACGGGTCAGGTCATAGTGTCTTTGGGCCAAGCTCGTCTTCGATGTTTTTGGCTTGCAGCGGAAGCCTGATTCCAAACCTACTCGCACCCGACCAAGGTGGCCCCGACGCCGCGTTCGGCACGGTTGCACACGGTGTCACCGAGATATGGGGTAAGTCTG
>NZ_CAMHVK010000044.1:0-253 GCF_946188615.1 Streptococcus mitis | reverse complement strand
CTCATACTTTCTGCATGAAGTGGCTATTCTAGTTGTTTCCCTGGACTAGTGAGGGCTGGAGTAAAATTGATTCTTCTTGACTTATTGGCACCCACCTCAGCAATCTGTGGTCCCAGTCATTGAGTCCCCAACACATGGCAACCTCTTTTTTCCAACTCCAGGCCCCTGCTTGTCCACTGTGCCTCTGAGTACTCTGCTCTCCTTCACAGAAGTACATGGGGACTTCTAAATTCCTTAGATACTACACATTCCA
>NZ_CAMHVK010000043.1:0-253 GCF_946188615.1 Streptococcus mitis | reverse complement strand
AAGTGAATGTCAGGGTGAGATCTGAAGGCAAGAATCAGGGTGAGGAGTTTTGCTGGTGCAGTAAACAATGGAAAAAGTCAAGATGGAATAATAAACCAACACACAGAATAGTGCAAAATTCAGGAGAAGGCACTGAAAATTCCAGATTCAAAGGTAGAGTCAGAATCAGGTTGGGAGTCAGGACAAGACTTCAGAGTAGAAACAAAGATGATAGAGGGACAGGAAGAGTCCAGGAAAGACTGAGGAATGCTCA
>NZ_CAMHVK010000042.1:0-253 GCF_946188615.1 Streptococcus mitis | reverse complement strand
CAGGGGTCTGGAGGAGTTGGTGTCTCTCCCCTAAAGGCTCCTGCAGGAGAGCAGGAGAATACCATTACCTAGTTTCCTGGTTTTCCGTCTCTTGCCCTCATCATACCAAAAGGAGGAAGGCCAGAAAATGTCAGAGTGAGTGATGCCGAGTGTCTGACCTTCACCCAGTTCTACTCCCTTAGCATTCTGATCCTGCCACAGGGCCCAGATCATTTTAAAGGCCTCTAGAAAGTTCTCTCATTTCACTCTAAGG
>NZ_CAMHVK010000041.1:0-255 GCF_946188615.1 Streptococcus mitis | reverse complement strand
CGAGGACAATCTTCCTCACCAAAAAAAAAAAAAGAAGAAGAAGAAGAAGCAATTAGATTACCTGTACGTACTCTTCTTAAACCATCAAGGCAGGGAAATGACAAAGCCAGCACTGAAGCTGTATATTTTATGAGTCATATTTTCAGTTCTCTGTCTTATCAATAATTTTTTATGAAACATTAGTTCCTTTGGAAATTGGTTGAGTTCTCCAATAGCATGAAAGGAATGAGCTACACATTGCTAACACTCAGAATC
>NZ_CAMHVK010000040.1:0-256 GCF_946188615.1 Streptococcus mitis | reverse complement strand
GGCTCTGCCCATGACGATCAGATGTAAACAGGGCCTCGCCCACTAAGGAACACGGGAACTTGATATTCAGATGGATTCAGAGAGTCGCCCATGTGGAATAACGAACCACCTGGGCAAGATGAGAAACCCCCATCTAAGAAAACATCCTCTGGACTCGGAACACGGCGGGGCCTCTTAGTATCTTTCTGAACTCTCAGAAGAGCTCCCGAGCGGGAATTTTCCAGGCCTCTCTTGTGATCCTCTAGACCCGGGCTGA
>NZ_CAMHVK010000039.1:0-256 GCF_946188615.1 Streptococcus mitis | reverse complement strand
TCAGGCTGCCAAGCAAACTCTGATTGTTTTGAAATAACTCTACTCTCCATGAATATTTTCCTGTTTCTGCAGCGTCAGGGCTCAATGATTAAATCACAAGCACGACTTGGAAGTTAGAGATTGTGTATTGCTCTGGAGTCATTGCTCATTTCAGAGTAGAGAGCTTCCCATCCTCCTCAGAGAAAACTTGTTTACATTCCAGAGCAACTCTCTCTGTCTCTGTCTGTCTGTCTCTCTCTGGAGGGGAGGAGGGGCA
>NZ_CAMHVK010000038.1:0-257 GCF_946188615.1 Streptococcus mitis | reverse complement strand
GTCGAGCTGGTTGAAGGTGTCATTAGTCATGGGAATGGCGCTAAACGCCATCTCGACGCCCTGCTCCTGCAAGGTAGCGAGCCGTTCCTCCCCGAGAGGCGGGAAGCTTGCCAGATCCCAGCGCCAGTCGAGGGTCTTTCCCCTTGCTTTGGCCAGTAGCGGCGCAAATTGTGTCCAGTCGGCATGACTGAGCAGGCTGAGGGGCAGTTGCAGCCCTTCCGCCGGGTTGCGCAGCCAGAGTTCAAGCAGGTGCTGGA
>NZ_CAMHVK010000037.1:0-258 GCF_946188615.1 Streptococcus mitis | reverse complement strand
CGGACACTGTGGAAACACCTGTCGGGCCGGCCGGAACCACATCTCAGACGTGCCAGAACCATGTGCCTGAGATGCCGGAACCACACCCCGAACAGACGGAAAACACCTGCCAGACCCGTCTGAACAACCTGCCGACCACGCCGGAGCCACCTGCTCGACTCGCCGGAATCACCTACCTGACATGCCCAAATCACCAGCCGGGTATGCCAGAACCACTTGGCGGACACTCCGGAATCATCTGCTAGACATGCCGGAACC
>NZ_CAMHVK010000036.1:0-264 GCF_946188615.1 Streptococcus mitis | reverse complement strand
CTCACAACCTGACAGTTATCAAGGCAAGCCCTCAGGACACAGAACAAGCTTGGTAAGATTCTGCTGTCCTCTGTAAACATTTACAGCTTCTGGAAACTTTCAGTCAAAAGGTGGAGCCCTTGACTCTTTAAAGAGTAAAGACTTTCCCTTGTTCCTTGGTTTGGAGGCTCAAAAAAAGCCCAAAATGGCCACTGAAGTTTTAAATTATCCCAGGTGATCTTGCCAGCTGTTTACAATTATCCCCATTTTAAGGGCTTTTCCCAA
>NZ_CAMHVK010000035.1:0-264 GCF_946188615.1 Streptococcus mitis | reverse complement strand
AATGCCAACAGCACGAATAGTTCCAGTGACAGTTACATTCTCCTGGAAAAAGACTTATCGGCCCTGGATTTTATAGGAGTTTCTTTTTATCAGTTTTCAATTTCCTGGCCAAGACTTTTCCCTGATGGAATCGTGGCTGTCGCCAACGCAAAAGGTCTCCAGTACTATAATACCCTTATCGACGCCCTAGTACTTAGAAACATTGAACCTATAGTTACTTTATACCATTGGGATTTGCCTTTGGCACTACAAGAAAAATATGGG
>NZ_CAMHVK010000034.1:0-269 GCF_946188615.1 Streptococcus mitis | reverse complement strand
AAGAATCACTTGACAAAATCCAATGCCCATTCATGATAAAAACTCTCAGTAAACTAGGAATAGAGAAGAACTTCCTCAACTTGATGAAGACTAGCTACAAAAAACTAGGTTGCAGGATACAAGGTGAACATATAACAGTCAATTGCTTTCCAATATACTAACAATGAACGAGTCAAATTTGAAATTAAAAACACAATACCATTTACATTAGCATCCCCCAAAATGAAATACTTAGTTATAAATTTTTTTTTAAATGTACAAGATCTGTA
>NZ_CAMHVK010000033.1:0-269 GCF_946188615.1 Streptococcus mitis | reverse complement strand
TTAGTTCATTATCCAGATGGAACGGAAGATGAAGTCGAAGTACCAGTAAGGGTAAAAGAACAAAAAGATACCTTCAACCCAACGGCAAAAGAACCGAACCAAACTGTTCGTCACAACGAAGTACCAGATCCAGAGAAAAGTATTAATACAAATGACTTACCAAAAGGAACAAACTATAGCTGGTCAGAACAACCAGACACAAGTAAACCAGGAAGTAAGACAGGAAAAGTATTAATCACTTACCCAGATAAGAGTACGGAAGAAGTGAC
>NZ_CAMHVK010000032.1:0-272 GCF_946188615.1 Streptococcus mitis | reverse complement strand
ATGGTGAAGAAAGACCTTATTTTGAATCCTAGATCTATCACAACCTCCGAAAGCTCTGTTTTCTCACTTCTAAAATGGGGAAAATGGAAGCGGTATTTGCCTCCTGAGGTTGTCAGATTGAGATAATGCGGTTGAGAGCTGGGTAAATAGTCAAGTGTGTTAGCTCTGATGTGTTATCTGAAGTTTCTGGCCCTTTCTAGGCCTTCCCAATTCTGGGAAGGAGCTAGTTTTTTGCTCCCTCACCCATTCTGCCATCCTTAGGATTCTAGCCC
>NZ_CAMHVK010000031.1:0-273 GCF_946188615.1 Streptococcus mitis | reverse complement strand
CATCCATTACTGGGTATCTATCCAAAGAGCTTGAAGTCAGCAATTCCAAAAGTCCCATGCACCCCAATGTTCATTGAAGCATTATTTACAATAACCAAGATGTGGATGCAACCTAAGTGCCCATCAACTGATAACTGGATAAAGAAGATGTGGTATATATAGACAGTGGAATACTTCTCAGCCATAAAAAAGAACAAAATCGTCCCATTCGCAACAACATGGATGGACCTTGAGGGAATTATGTTAAGTGAAATAAGCCAGATAGAGAAGGAC
>NZ_CAMHVK010000030.1:0-275 GCF_946188615.1 Streptococcus mitis | reverse complement strand
AATTGAGAAAGGATGTCATGGCTGCCCATGATGGAAAAAACAGTAAAATAAATTTCTCAAAAGAATAAATTTCTAAGTAAAAACAACAAATTTTTCAAAAAGGAGGAGTATACAGTCATGCACTGCATAATGATGTTTCCGGCAATGACGACAGTGGTCACATAAGATTAGTACATATAGTCTAGATAGGTAGTAGAGTATACCATGTAGGTTTGTGTAAGTCTACTCTATGATGTTTGCACAATGGCAAAATTGCCTAATGACGCATTTTTCAG
>NZ_CAMHVK010000029.1:0-279 GCF_946188615.1 Streptococcus mitis | reverse complement strand
TATGCACTGCTCATCAAGCCATGCTGTCGTTGTGTCCAACATACAAAATAGAAGAAGACTGGCACAGATGTTAGCAACAATCTTCCTCAAGCAAAAAGAGGAAAACTGGCAACAGATGTTAGCTCAGGGCCAATCTTCCTCAGCAAAAAGGAAGAAGATTGGCAGTGAATGTTGGTTTAGGGCTAATATTTCTAAAAAAAAGAAAAAACACTTGATTGAATATTAATTTTGCATTGGATATATTGAATAGTTTAGAAAAAATGTATTAAATTTGTTATT
>NZ_CAMHVK010000028.1:0-280 GCF_946188615.1 Streptococcus mitis | reverse complement strand
TAAGAGAATACTATGAAAAACTATCTGCCAACAAATTGAACAACCTGGAAGAAATGGACAAATTCCTAGACTCCTACAATCTCCCCAAACTGAATCAGGAAGAAATGGAGAATCTGAATAGGCCAATCACAAGTAAGGAAATAGAAACGGTAATCAAAAACCTCCCCAAAAATAAGAGTCCAGGACCAGACGGCTTCTCTGGAGAATTCTACCAAACATTCAAAGAAGACTTAATAGCTATTCTCCTCAAACTGTTCCAGAAAATTGAGAAAGATGGAGA
>NZ_CAMHVK010000027.1:0-281 GCF_946188615.1 Streptococcus mitis | reverse complement strand
CTGGGGCATATCTACAATTCACTTTGATTCTCAGAATATGACTAAAGCTCCAGTTGTAACAGACGTGAAATCTAACAAAGAGTAAATTCAACTGGAAAATCTACACTATAATAAACAACATCTTTAAATGTAATGCTACTTCTAAATTTAACATACCGAATATGGTAAGAGAAGCAAATTTGACAACCTTATGTTCCTTACTAGCAAACAAGATTTTGTAACATTTTCATCATGTTTTTCACATTTCCCAAGATTGAAAATACAGATTTTCTTTATCCCAA
>NZ_CAMHVK010000026.1:0-298 GCF_946188615.1 Streptococcus mitis | reverse complement strand
CTGTAAGAGCACTGTGCAGAGCGAGTTGTTTCTTAGCTTCCCAAAGAGCTGGAAGCAAGATGCTGTGGGGCCCAACTCGCCCTTTGTAAAGAAGCCTGCACGTTGTGCCTTTCAGCTCTAGGGCAAAGTAGCACACCCAGAGCAGAAGTCCTACTTCAGCCAGATCAGGCCTGCAAAGAAACTGCGTTTCACAGGCCTTTGGAAGAGATGTTCCCACTAGGCTGTAAGAGCACTGTGCAGAGCGAGTTGTTTCTTAGCTTCCCAAAGAGCTGGAAGCAAGATGCTGTGGGGCCCAACT
>NZ_CAMHVK010000025.1:0-341 GCF_946188615.1 Streptococcus mitis | reverse complement strand
CCAGACACAAGTAAACCAGGAAGTAAGACAGGAAAAGTATTAATCACTTACCCAGATAAGAGTACGGAAGAAGTGACAGTAACAGTCGAAGTAACGCCACAAAAAGATGAATACAATCCAACCGCAATAGCGCAAGAAGTGGACAATGGTCACGTGCCAGATCCAGAAATAAGTGTAAACAAAACAGGCTTACCAGATGGAACAACAGTCACATGGAAGACAAGGCCAGATGTCAGTACACCAGGCAGTCATCCAGGAGTAGCCTTAGTTCATTATCCAGATGGAACGGAAGATGAAGTCGAAGTACCAGTAAGGGTAAAAGAACAAAAAGATACCTTCAA
>NZ_CAMHVK010000024.1:0-350 GCF_946188615.1 Streptococcus mitis | reverse complement strand
TCTTTTACCCTTACTGGTACTTCGACTTCATCTTCCGTTCCATCTGGATAATGAACTAACGCTACTCCTGGATGACTTCCTGGTGTATTCACAACTGGAGTTTCTTTCCATGTGACGGTTGTGCCTTCTGGTAAGCCTGTTTTGTTTACACTTGTTTCTGGATCTGGCACATGTCCATTGTCTACGGTTTGCGCAATACCAGTTGGGCTGTATTCATCATTTTGTGGAGTTACGTTTACCGTTACCGTCACTTCTTCCGTACTATGGTCTGGATAGGTGATTAATACTTTTCCTGTCTTACTTCCTGGTTTACTTGTGTCTGGTTGTTCTGACCAGCTATAGTTTGTTCC
>NZ_CAMHVK010000023.1:0-356 GCF_946188615.1 Streptococcus mitis | reverse complement strand
GGAGTGACATCAGTAGATTCGGTAACTCCAACGCCAACAGCTAAACCGGCTGCAAAACAAGCCATCGATGACGCATTAAAAGCTAAGAATGACGCAATTGATGCCAACAACGATTTGACAGACGAAGAAAAAGTAAAAGCTAAGGAAGACGCGAAAGCGAAAGCAGACGCGGCGAAGCAAGCAATCGACAACGCGACAACAAACGATGCGGTAGAACAAGCTAAAAATGACGGAGCGACAAGTATATCTTCAGTAACTCCAACACCAACAGCTAAACCGGCTGCAAAACAAGCCATCGATGACGCATTGAAAGCAAAGAATGACGCGATTGATTCCAATAACGATTTAACGGCTGA
>NZ_CAMHVK010000022.1:0-375 GCF_946188615.1 Streptococcus mitis | reverse complement strand
GGTTAACCCAGATAACCCAAGCCCACAACCAAATACACCAGTCAATCCAGGACAACCAGATAGCCCACGTTGGCCAGCTAGTGTCCATGATTTGGATAACAAAGAAAGCGTTAGCCGTACCATCCATTACGTTTATGAAGATGGAAGTAAGGCTAAGGATGATGTGGTTGAAACACTGAACTTCAAACGTTGGAGTCGTATTAACCTAGTGACTGGTCAAATTTTCTTCCAAGACTGGACCACTAATGATGATACGTTTGATAAAGTAGTCTCTCCAACTATCGCAGGTTACACAGCAGATAAATCAGAAATCCCAGCTGTAAGTGGAGTGAAGGCTAAAGATCAAGACCGTGTTGAAACAGTTACTTATCGTAA
>NZ_CAMHVK010000021.1:0-505 GCF_946188615.1 Streptococcus mitis | reverse complement strand
TCCTTGAAGCAAGTATTGCT
The DNA here is from genome assembly GCF_946188615.1 of Streptococcus mitis. Classification (GTDB taxonomy): domain Bacteria; phylum Bacillota; class Bacilli; order Lactobacillales; family Streptococcaceae; genus Streptococcus; species Streptococcus mitis_BZ. The sequence continues at coordinate 485 of NZ_CAMHVK010000021.1, read as the reverse complement.
ACTTTGGAGTCTAAACTTTCAACTGCTAAATACGCAGATGCTACAGTAGTAAGTTCAGCTAAGGAAGTATTGGCAACAGCTAAAGCAACTCTTGCAAAAGCAGATGCTAGTCAAGCCGATGTAGATGCCCAAGCAGAAACTGTATCAGCTTTGAGCACAGTTGTAACTGAGTCAAATACTGCTGGTTTCGATAAGAAACAAGCAGATGAAAAAGAAGCAGCAAAAGCTGAAGCAGAAAAAACTGCAAGTCCAGTTGAAAAAGCTCTTTCAGTAGCTACAACAACTCTGACACAAGTATCATCAGAAGCTGAAGTAACGAATAAATTGGCTGAAACTGAGCTTGCTAAGGCAGATGTCAAAGAAGAAAACAAGGCAGCGGTTACAGCAGCGGTCGCTAAAAACCAAGCAGTTCTTACTGAAACTAAGGCTCTTCTTGCTGATAAGAGTGTCACAAAAGAGCAAGTAGATGCACAATTGGAACGCCT
>NZ_CAMHVK010000020.1:0-920 GCF_946188615.1 Streptococcus mitis | reverse complement strand
TTTCCTGTCTTACTTCCTGGTTTACTTGTGTCTGGTTGTTCTGACCAGCTATAGTTTGTTCCTTTTGGTAAGTCATTGGTATTAATACTTTTCTCTGGATCTGGTACTTCCTTGTGACGAACCGTTTGGTTTGGCTCTTTCGCAGTTGGGTTAAACGTATCTTTTTGTTCTTTTACCGTTACTGGTACTTCGACTTCATCTTCTGTTCCATCTGGATAATGAACTAAGGCTACTCCTGGATGACTGCCTGGTGTACTTACATCTGGCCTTGTCTTCCATGTAACGGTTGTGCCTTCTGGTAAGCCGGTTTTGGTTACACTTGTTTCTGGATCTGGTACGTGTCCATTATCCACGGTTTGCGCAATACCAGTTGGGCTGTATTCATCATTTTGCGGAGTCACGTTTACCGTTACCGTCACTTCTTCTGTACTCTTATCTGGGTAAGTGATTAATACTTTGCCTGTCTTACTTCCTGGTTTACTTGTGGCTGGTTGTTCGGACCAGCTATAGTTTGTTCCTGCTGGTAAGTCGTTTGTATTAATACTTTTCTCTGGATCTGGTACTTCGTTGTGACGAACAGTTTGGTTTGGCTCTTTTGCCGTTGGGTTGAAGGTGTCACTTTGTTTCTTAACTGTGACTGGTACTTCTACTTCATCTTCCGTTCCATCTGGATAATGAACTAACGCTACTCCTGGATGACTGCCTGGTGTATTCACAACTGGAGTTTCTTTCCATGTGACGGTTGTGCCTTCTGGCAACCCTGTTTTATTGACACTGTCTTCTGCGTTTGGCACATGTCCATTGTCTACGGTTTGCGCAATACCAGTTGGGCTGTATTCATCATTTTGTGGCGTTACGTTTACCGTTACCGTCACTTCTTCCGTACTCTTATCTGGGTAAGTGATTAATACTTTTCCTGT
>NZ_CAMHVK010000019.1:0-1391 GCF_946188615.1 Streptococcus mitis | reverse complement strand
TGTACTGACCCCAAAAAGTTAGACAATTAATTTAAGCAAAGGATTTAGTTCTGTATTGTACAGGGCTAAGTCCTTTTAGTTTTACCTTAATTCGTTTATTGTTGTAGTAATCAATATAGTCTACAATAGCTTGTTCCAATTGCTTAAGCGACTGAAACGACTTCTCATAACCATAAAACATTTCCGATTTCAGAATCCCAAAGAAGGACTCCATCATACCATTGTCTGGGCTGTTACCCTTACGTGACATGGATGCTTGAATTCCCTTACTCTCTAGGAACCGATGATAAGAATCGTGTTGGTATTGCCAGCCTTGGTCACTATGGAGAATGGTATTCTCGTAATGTTCCTCACCGAAAGCCTGGTCTAACATAGCTTTTACTTGTTCTAAGTTCGGTGATGTAGAAAGATTATAAGCGATGATTTCGCTGTTAAAACCATCTAAAACTGGCGATAAGTAAAGCTTTTGAGTGCTTGCTGGAATGGCAAATTCTGTCACATCTGTGTAGCACTTTTGCATTGGTTTGGTTGCTTCAAATTGACGTTGAATAAGATTATCTGCTTTCTTGCCAACCTCTCCTTGGTATGAAGAATACTTCCGTTTACGGCGAATTCGAGCCGTTAAACCAAGTACTTTCATCAGACGCTGCACCTTCTTATGGTTCACTACGAAGCCACGATTTCGTAATTCTAGAGTCATGCGACGATAGCCGTAATTTCCTTTATGCTCAGTATAAATTGACTGAATTTCAGCTTTAATATCATAATCTTTATCGCTTTGATCCAGCTGTTTTAAGTGGTAATAATAAGTTGAACGGGCAAGTTTAATAATCTTTAGAAGGATATCTAAAGAAAACTCTGTTACCAGTCCTTGAACAATTTCCGTTTTTCTTCTTGCTCCTTTTCGTCTCTCAATCGGAGTTCTCTCAACTTTTTTAGAATGGCATTCTCCGCTCTCAAGTACTCATTTTCTGCTTGAAGACGTTCTAATTCTGTCATATCTTCAAATCTCTTCTTTGGCTTACGTCCCATTTTAGGTGGTCTCCCTCTTGTTTTCTCAACAATAGTATACCCGTTTTTCTTATATTGTGCCAGCCAATTCGAAAGTAATCCACTACTTAGAAGAGCATAATCCAGAGACGCCCTAATTTGTGAATGCCCCTCAAGAAGAACTTTATCAATGATCTCTTGTTTTAGTTCAGGAGAATAGTAACAATTCTTTCCTTTTTTGACGAACTCTATTCCGTAACGATCAATCAATTTAATCATGTACCTAAGATTAGAATTGTTTATCCCAAATTTATTTGAAAGCTTCTCTAAGCTATATCCTTGTTTTCTAAGTTCATAGATCTGAACTTTATCATCATAACTCAATTTCATAATAAAACACC
>NZ_CAMHVK010000018.1:0-1490 GCF_946188615.1 Streptococcus mitis | reverse complement strand
ACAAGTCATAAGGATAAAGACGGAAATGAAATTCCAAACTATCCAACAGAAGATGGCGACCAACCTAAGAAAGATATCCCAGGCTACCGCTTCGTAGAGACTAAGAAACTTCCAAATGGCGATGTAGAACACGTCTACGAAAAAGTTAAGACATCATTCAAGGATAAAGACGGAAATGAAATTCCAAACTATCCAACAGAAGATGGCGACCAACCTAAGAAAGATATCCCAGGTTACCGCTTCGTAGAGACTAAGAAACTTCCAAATGGCGATATCGAACATGTATACGAGAAGATTTCAACTCCACTTATTCCTCAAACAGAGCCATATAGTCCAACACCAACACCAGTTACAGAAAAAGTATTAACAACATTTGTAGATGAAAATGGTGAATTGATTATTCCAGATGAAAATGGATCACATCCAGGTAAGCCATTAGAAGGTTATGAGTTAGTACGTACAGAAACAGATGCTAATGGAAATGTTCGTAATGTTTACCGTAAGATCCAATCTCAAAAACCAGTACAACCAGTTGAGCCAGCTACTCCAGCAATGCCTGAACAGCCAGCTAAACCTCAAGTACCGGCTACTCCAGCACAACCAGTACAACCAACAGCAGTCAAAGAAGCTGAAGGTAAGCGTGAATTGCCAAATACTGGTACAGAAGACAATGCTAGCCTAGCAGCCCTTGGACTTCTCGGAGTATTGAGTGGATTTGGTCTTGTAGCTCGCAAGAAAAAAGAAGACTAAGCTTTCTAATTGATATGATTTGTTTGCAATGACATATCTGCTTAAAACTGATGAATCGAAATGATTCATCAGTTTTTTGCTTATAAAAATATGTAAAACTAGTTATACAAAAATGTAAATTATAAAAACTATAAATGAATTGCATATATTGGAATTCATGAACTTGATAATGGTAATGTTTCTTAAGAGTTACTATGTCAAGGAAATAAATTATTAATTTTATTGATTTTAATCAAAGGATATGGTATTATGAGACTGTATGCTAGATACGTTTTTGTGATATAAAAAATATGCACATATTTACCATAATACGATGTTTTTTGTATCAATGACATTGAAAGCAAAATAAAAACAAGGAGGTTGTGAGTCTCATGAAAGGCAAACAACAAGATTTTCGAACGGAGAAGTACATTCGTTACGGTATTCGTAAGTATAGCTTTGGAGCAGCATCAGTAGCCATTGCAGCTGGTTTGATGTTCCTAGGCAATGGTGCAGTATCAGCAACGGAAGTTCAAGGTGCTGAAACATCAGTAGCTGCAGCTACTGCCCCAGCAAATCAAGCGGATTCTAATAAAGAGAAGGAAGCCGTTAAGCCAGAAACTAAAGTAGAGGAAGCTAAACCAGAGGTTAAAGCAGAAGAAGCTAAAAAAGTAAATAAAGCTGTCCTTGAAGCAAGTATTGCTACTTTGGAGTCTAAACTTTCAACTGCTAAATACGCAGATGCTACAGTAGTAAGTTCA
>NZ_CAMHVK010000017.1:0-1652 GCF_946188615.1 Streptococcus mitis | reverse complement strand
AAACCAGCTGCAAAACAAGCCATCGATGACGCATTGAAAGCAAAGAATGACGCGATTGATTCCAATAACGATTTAACGGCTGAAGAAAAAGCCAAAGCTAAGGAAGATGCGAAAGCCAAAGCCGACGCAGCGAAACAAGCGATCGACAACGCGACAACAAACGATGCAGTAACTCAAGCTAAAAACGCTGGGGCAACATCAGTAGATTCGGTGACTCCAACGCCGGTAGTCAAACCAGCTGCAAAACAAGCCATCGATGACGCATTGAAAGCAAAGAATGACGCGATTGATTCCAATAACGATTTAACAGACGAAGAAAAAACTGCGGCGAAAGCAGAAGCAAAAGCTAAAGCTGATGCAGCGAAGCAAGCAATCGATAATGCAACAACAAACGATGCAGTAACTCAAGCTAAAAACGCAGGAGTGACATCAGTAGATTCGGTAACTCCAACGCCAACAGCTAAACCGGCTGCAAAACAAGTCATCGATGACGCATTGAAAGCTAAGAATGATGCGATTGATGCCAATAACGATTTGACTGCTGAAGAGAAAGCCCAAGCTAAGGAAGACGCGAAAGCGAAAGCTGATGCAGCTAAGCAAGCAATCGATAATGCAACAACAAACGATGCAGTAACTCAAGCTAAAAACGCTGGGGTAGCAAGTGTAGCTTCAGTAAATCCAACAGCGCAAGCAAAACCAGCGGCTAAGCAAGCCATCGATGACGCATTGAAAGCTAAGAATGACGCGATTGATGCCAATAACGATTTGACTGCTGAAGAGAAAGCCCAAGCTAAGGAAGACGCGAAAGCGAAAGCTGATGCAGCTAAGACTGCAATCGATAATGCAACAACAAACGATGCAGTAACTCAAGCTAAAAACGCAGGAGTGACATCAGTAGATTCGGTAACTCCAACGCCAACAGCTAAACCGGCTGCAAAACAAGTCATCGATGACGCATTGAAAGCTAAGAATGATGCGATTGATGCCAATAACGATTTGACTGCTGAAGAGAAAGCCCAAGCTAAGGAAGACGCGAAAGCCAAAGCTGACGCAGCGAAGCAAGCAATCGACAACGCGACAACAAACGATGCGGTAGACCAAGCTAAGGCTAATGGAACAACAGAAGTAACCAATGTAACTCCAACGCCAGTAGCAAAACCAGCTGCTAAGAAAGCAGTAGAAGCCGCGTTAGCTGATAAGATTAAAGAAATCGAAGCAAATAACAACTTAACTGACGAAGAAAAAGCCTCAGCTAAGCAAGAAGCGCAAGACAAAGCGACTGCAGCGAAACAAGCAATCGATAATGCAACAACAAACGATGCAGTAACTCAAGCTAAAAACGCAGGAGTGACAAGTGTATCTTCAGTAAGTCCAACAGCGCAAGCTAAGCCAGCGGCTAAACAAGCAATCGACGATGCATTAAAAGCTAAGGAAGCAGCAATTGACGCAAACAACGACTTAACAGACGAAGAGAAAACTGCAGCGAAAGCTGATGCGAAAGCAAAAGCAGACGCAGCTAAGCAAGCCATCGACAACGCAACAACAAACGATGCAGTTGAGAAAGCTAAAAACGACGGAGTGACAAGTGTATCTTCAGTAAGTCCAACAGCGCAAGCTAAGCCAGCGGCTAAACAAGCAATCGACGATGCATT
>NZ_CAMHVK010000016.1:0-2781 GCF_946188615.1 Streptococcus mitis | reverse complement strand
GCTAAGGAAGCAGCAATTGACGCAAACAACGACTTAACAGACGAAGAGAAAACTGCAGCGAAAGCTGATGCGAAAGCCAAAGCCGACGCAGCGAAGACTGCAATTGACAATGCAACCACAAACGATACCGTAACGCAAGCTAAAAACGACGGAGCGACAAGTGTATCATCAGTCACTCCAACACCAACAGCTAAACCGGCTGCTAAGAAGGCCATCGAAGATGCGCTGAAAGCTAAGGAAGCAGCAATCAACGCAAATAATGACTTAACAGACGAAGAAAAAGCCAAAGCTAAGCAAGAAGCGCAAGATAAGGCAACTGCAGCAAAACAAGCGATCGACAATGCAACAACAAATGATGCGGTAGAACAAGCTAAAAATGGCGGAGCGACAAGTATATCTTCAGTCACTCCAACACCAACAGCTAAACCGGCTGCAAAACAAGCAATTGATGACGCATTGAAAGTTAAGAACGACGCGATTGATGCCAACAACGATTTGACTGCTGAAGAAAAAGCCGCAGCTAAGCAAGAAGCGCAAGACAAAGCGACTACAGCGAAACAAGCAATCGACAACGCAACAACAAATGATGCGGTAGAACAAGCTAAAAATGGCGGAGCAACAAGTATATCTTCAGTCACTCCAACACCAATAGCTAAACCGGCTGCAAAACAAGCGATCGATGATGCATTAAAAGCTAAGGAAGCAGCGATTGACGCGAACAACGACTTAACAGACGAAGAGAAAACTGCAGCTAAAGCAGATGCAAAAGCCAAAGCCGACGCAGCGAAAACAGCAATAGACAACGCGACAACAAATGATGAGGTAGAACAAGCTAAAAATGATGGAGCAACATCGGTAGATTCGGTGACTCCAACTCCAGTAGCGAAACCAGAGGCGAAGAAAGCAGTAGAAGATGCACTTAAAGCCAAAGAAGCAGAAATCGATGCTCGAGATGATCTGACAGCTGAGGAAAAAACAGCAGCTAAAGAAGAAGCGAAAGCCAAAGCAGACGCAGCGAAGACTGCAATCGACAATGCGACAACAAATAATGCAGTAACTCAAGCTAAAAACGCTGGAGCAACGAGTGTATCTTCAGTAAATCCAACAGCGCAAGCTAAGCCAGCAGCTAAGAAAGCGATAGAAGATGCGCTTAAATCCAAAGAAGCAGAGATCGATACTCGAGATGATCTGACAGCTGAGGAAAAAATAGCAGCTAAAGAAGAAGCTAGGGCTAAAGCAGAAGCGGCAAAACAAGCAGTTGATAAAGCGGCAACAAATGCTGACGTTGAAAATTCAAAAACTATTGGGGTAGCAGATGTAAACTCATTGAATCCAGTAGCGGTTAAGAAACCAGAGGCTAAAAAAGCTGTAGATGAAGCACTAAAGGCAAAAGAAGCAGAAATTGATGCGAATAATGACTTAACAGCAGAAGAAAAATTAGCAGCTAAGGAGGAAGCTAAAGCTAAAGCCGATGCAGCTAAGAAAGCAATCGATGAAGCTGATACAGATATTAAGGTTGATGTAAATAGTATATCTGGTTTAAGTGATGTAAATTCATTTAGTCCAGAACCAGTTAAGAAATCAGAGGCTAAAAAAGCAATTGATGCAGCTCTAGAGAAGAAAATAGAAGAAATCGATGCTCGAGATGATTTAACAACTGAAGAGAAAACTGCAGCAAAAGCTGAAGTAGAAAATAAAGCTAATGAGGCAAAAGACGCAATCGATGCAGCAGATACAGACATTAAAGTAGATGTAAATAGTGTATCTGGTTTAAGTGATGTGAACTCGTTTAGTCCAGAAGCAGCTAAAAAACCAGCAGCCAAACAGGCAATAGATGATGCATTAAAAGCAAAAGAAGATGCAATAGATGCGAATGATGATTTAACAGCTGAAGAAAAAACTAAAGCCAAAGCAGAAGCTAAGGCAAAAGCTGATGCAGCGAAAGAAGCAATCGACAATGCGACAACAAACGCAGAAGTGGAACAAGCTAAGACTGCAGGAACGGCATCAGTAGCTTCAGTGACTCCAAAGCCAGTGGCAAAACCGACTGCGAAGCAAGCCATCGACGACGCGCTTAAAGCTAAGAACGACGTGATTGACTCTCGTACAGACTTGACAGATGAAGAGAAAGCTGCGGCTAAGTCAGAAGCAAAAGCTAAGGCCAACGCAGCAAAAGCAGCCATCGATAATGCAACAACAAATGCGGAAGTAGACCGAGCTAAGGTGACTGGAATAACAGAAGTAAAAGCAGTAGATCCACAACCAGAAGCGAAGCCAGAAGCTAAGAAAGCCATCGATGATGCCTTAAAAGCTAAGACTGATGAAATAGACTCTCGTACAGACTTGACAGATGAAGAGAAAGCTGCGGCGAAAGCAGACGCTAAAGCGAAAGCTGATGCAGCGAAGACTGCAATCGACAACGCAACAACAAACGATGCAGTAACTCAAGCTAAAAACGATGGGGCAGCAAGTGTAGCTTCAGTAAATCCAACAGCGCAAGCGAAGCCAGCGGCAAAACAAGCTATCGATGATGCATTGAAAGCTAAGACCGACGCAATTGATGCCAATAACGATTTAACAGCAGAAGAAAAAGCCAAAGCTAAGGAAGACGCAAAAGCGAAAGCTGACGCAGCTAAGCAAGCCATCGACAACGCAACAACAAACGATGTAGTAACTCAAGCTAAAAACGATGGGGCAGCAAGTATAGCTTCAGTAAATCCAACAGCGCAAGCGAAGCCAGCGGCAAAACAAGCTATCGATGATGCATTGAAAGCTAAGACC
>NZ_CAMHVK010000015.1:0-4065 GCF_946188615.1 Streptococcus mitis | reverse complement strand
AAAAGGACTTAGCCCTGTACAATACAGAACTAAATCCTTTGCTTAAATTAATTGTCTAACTTTTTGGGGTCAGTACACAAACGGTCCAATCTTTTTATTTTCTATCTAATTTTTATGCTTGTGGTTTGCGTAGGTAACCATAGACCACACCACTTACAATTGCTCCTACCAAGACAGAAACGAGGTAAAGGAGAGCATTTGAAGTAAGGGCGATAACGAAGATTCCTCCGTGTGGCGCCATGAGTTTGATACCAGTAAGACCAACGAGGCCACCTGCTACTGCTGAACCAAGGATGAAGCTTGGGATCGCACGAGCTGGGTCAGCGGCACCAAATGGAATTGCTCCCTCAGTGATAAATGACAAGCCCATGATAATGTTTGTCAAACCAGAGTTGCGTTCTTCTTTAGTAAATTTGTCTTTAAAGAGAAGAGTTGCGACAAAGATTGCAAGAGGTGGTACCATTCCTCCAGCCATAACTGCTGCCATAGCCACAGAACCACCTGAAGAAACAGTTGCTGCAAGCGTACCTGTACCAAAGACATAAGCTGCTTTATTGACTGGTCCACCCATATCGACAGCCATCATTCCTCCAAGAACAATACCAAGAAGGACAGCTGAACCTCCTCCAAGACCGCCTAGGAAGTCATTCATAGCAGTATTGATTGCTGCCATTAGGATATTCACAGCTAGCATGACAAATCCTGTCAAGATTGTTCCAAGAAGTGGCAAGAGAAGGATTGACTTAGCACCTTCAAGTGAACGAGGAACTTTAACGTATTTCTTGATAGCAAGAACCAAAGCACCTGCGATAAATCCACCCACAAGGGCACCTAGGAAACCAGATGAGACACCTGCAAGAGTTGAAGTTGCTTCACCACCTGCGGCATAAGGAATTTTACCAAAGGCAAAACCTTCTTTAGCAATAGCACCAGCCACAAAACCCGCTACCAAACCTGGTTTTTCAGCGATAGAGTAGGCAACATAACCTGCAAAGACTGGGAGCATCAAACCAAAGGCAGCTCCACCAATTTTCATAAACATAGAAGCTAGCTCATGGTAGGAACCAAGATTACCAAGATTTTCATTTGGAACACCCAAAGCACCGTCAATCAAGAAGGCAAGGGCAATCATGATACCACCACCTATAACGAATGGCAACATTTGAGATACACCACTCATCAAGTGTTTGTAGAAGGCACCACCAAGGCTTTGTTTTTCGTTGCTTGCTGTTGAAGCTTTTGCTCCATTAGCAGCACGGTAGACTTCAGCATCTCCTGAAAGAGCCAAGTTAATTAACTCTTCTGTCTTACGGATACCGTCAGCAACCGGACGATTGATCAATGGTTTTCCATCAAATCGATCCATTTCAACGGCCTTGTCTGCAGCGATGATAACAGCTTTAGCCTTACGAATGTCTTCCGCAGTTAGTTGGTTACCAACACCGCTAGCACCGTTGGTTTCGACCTTGATACCAACCCCCATTTCAGCAGCTACTTTTTGAAGAGCTTCTTGGGCCATGTAAGTGTGGGCAATACCTGTTGTACAAGCTGTAACAGCAACGATAAAGTCATCAGAGTCATTGGTAGGTGCTTGAACCGGCTCTTCAGTTTTTTCTGAAGCTTGGTCAAAAAGTTCGATAACTTGGTCAGCTGATGTTGCTTGACGAAGTTTGTCAGCAAATCCGTCTTTCATCAAGTATTGAGACAATTCTGCCAATGCTGCCAAATGGGTGTCATTGGCACCTTCTGGAGCTGCAATCATGAAGAAGAGGTCAGTTGATTGTCCATCCAAGCTCTCGTAGTCAACACCCTTGTTTGACTTGGCAAAGAGAACTGTCGCTTCTTTGACAGCAGCATTTTTGCTGTGAGGCATTGCGATACCATCACCCAAACCTGTAGAAGTGAGAGCTTCACGCGCCAAAATGCCTTCTTTAAAGGTTTCAAAATCTGTCACATAACCGTGGTCTGTCAAACTTTTAATCATCTCGTCGATGACAGCTGTTTTTTCAGTTGCTTGCAAATCCAGCAACATAACATCTTTTCTCAATAGATCTTGAATTTTCATCTTTTTTCTACCTCAACTTTTTCATATGTTTCTTTAATAAATTCTGCTGTTGCCAAGTCATCCGAGAAGGTAGTTGCCGTTCCACAAGCAACTCCCCATTTGAAGGCTTCTACTGCGTCTTTTGATTTGACAAATTCACCTGTAAATCCAGCAACCATAGAGTCACCAGCTCCAACTGAATTTTTGACTGTTCCCTTGATAGGTTTTGCGAAGTAAGCTCCCTCAGATGTGACAAGAAGAGCACCGTCACCAGCCATAGAAATAATGACGTTTTGAGCACCTTTAGCCAGTAACTCACGAGCGTATTTCTCAATTTCATCTAAACTTTCGAGTTTCACTCCAAAAATCGCTCCAAGTTCATGATTGTTTGGTTTGACCAAAAGTGGCTGGTAGTCCAAACTATCAATCAAGGTCTGTCCTTCAAAATCACAAACGACTTGCGCACCAGTCTTGCGTGTCAAGGCAATCAAATCCTTGTAGATGACATTGCCTAGATTCTTAGCACTTGAACCAGCAAAGACAACTGTATCTTCTGCAGTCAAACTAGATAAAATAGCTTTCAATTCTTCTAGCTGTGCCGGCTCAACAGTTGGACCAGTCCCGTTGATTTCTGTCTCTTGGTCTGCTTTGATTTTAACATTGATACGAGTATCTTCTGCCACTTGGACAAAACGTGTCTCGATTGCTTCATCAGCCAAAGTATCTGTGATAAATTTACCAGTAAAACCTCCGATAAATCCAGTCGCTGTATTTGGAATATCCAAGCGTTTCAAGACACGACTGACATTGATTCCTTTCCCACCAGCAAACTTATCATCACTGTCCATACGATTGACACTACCGACTTGGACTTGGTCCAAACGCACGATATAATCAATGGATGGATTGAGTGTGACTGTATAAATCATACTTCTATTACCTCCGTTTTCTCCTTAATAGCCTGCAAGAGCTCATGCCCTTGACTTGTGATAACAATTGCTCGTTTGAGTGGTGCTACCTTAGCAAAGCAAGTTTGTCCAATTTTTGACGAATCGACCAAGACATAGGTCTGTTTGGCATTTTCTAAAATAGCACGCTTAACAGCTCCCTCCTCCATATCAGGAGTCGTATAATAGCCATCGTCCACACCATTCATCCCGATAAAGGCACGGTCAAAGTGCAATTGGTTAATCTGGTTAAGAGCAACGCCCCCGATGCTAGCATCTGTTGCCATCTTGACACTTCCTCCAACCATGACAGTTGGAATCTGCTTTTCAACCAACTGTGCGGCATGGTGAATCGAATTTGTCACAACAGTAATATTCTTATTGACCAATTCATGGATCAAAAAAGCAGTTGTTGTTCCAGCATCGATAAAGATGACATCTTGTTCCTTAATGAGAGAGGCTGCTTTCTGAGCCAGCAACTTCTTTTCTTGAAGGTTTTTGACAGATTTTTCTTGAATGGTTTCTTCTTCCTGCAAGGAATGGGGCAATTCTGCTCCACCATGCACGCGACGAAGCTTGTTTTCCGCTTCCAACTCATCCAAGTCTCTTCGAACCGTTGATTCTGACGTTTCTAGCAAACTAACTAATTTTTCTAGAGAAACTACATGATGTTGATTTAACTCCTCTAGAATCAGTTGCTTCCGCTCTGTTTTTAACACTGAATCACCTCCTGTTATCGTTTACACTATTCATTCTATCACACTTTCTTTCAAAGTCAAGCATTTTTTGTCATTTTCTTTCAAAAACTATCATTTTTCTTGTTTCCAGAATTTTTATTGCAAGATAAGAGGCTTTATGGTAGACTATTTGAGTAAGTATTGGAAGATTACTCAAGAGGCTTAAGAGGCCGTGTTGGAAACGCGGTAGGCGTGTAACAGCGTGCGTGGGTTCGAATCCCATGTCTTCCGTTTATTTTAAAAAAGATACCCAAGAAATCTGTACTGACCCCAAAAAGTTAGACAATTAATTTAAGCAAAGGATTTAGTTCTGTATTGTACAGGGCTAAGTCCTTTT
>NZ_CAMHVK010000014.1:0-5180 GCF_946188615.1 Streptococcus mitis | reverse complement strand
GTTCTTACTGAAACTAAGGCTCTTCTTGCTGATAAGAGTGTCACAAAAGAGCAAGTAGATGCACAATTGGAACGCCTCAATGAATCAATCCTTGCAGTTTACAATGAATTGAAAAACGCAGGAATCGGTCGTGATGGTAAGTTCGCAGTAAACTTGACAGACGCTCAAACAACAGCGCTTAAAGACTCCTCTACAGAGGCAGGACAAAAATGGTTGGCAGATCATGGGTACTCATCTCTAGCTGATATTCCTATTATGAACAAAGGAAAAGATGATAAAGAGATAGAGCAAGCTTCAAAACAAATCCAATGGTTAGACTTTACAGATACAGCAGCTTGGACTAGCTTAGATGCAGATGGACAGCTTCAAGTTGGTTCAACTTTCAAAAAGGAGTTGATGCCAGGTTATGTTGTAACATTAACTGTTAAAGAAATGAAACCATTCCATGCTACAGAGACTTATAAAAATCGTGTAGCGGGAACTGCTAGTGAAGATACTTATAATCCAGATGCTGTAAATAGCTTTAAAGAAGCGACTGGTATCGGTGGTTCTGCTCAAACAAAATGGGCACACGTGAAAAATGCAGGTTTTAATACTGATCCACATAAAACTACGATTGCGGGTACTGATGATAAATCGGTTCAAAAGAATGGTACTATCGCTGGTGTAGTATTTAGTGTTGATGCCGAGTATAATGGTAAGAAAACAAAACCAACTATTTTAATGACATCTGGTGAAGATATCAAGGTAAACGAAAGTGAAATCTACACTACAAACGGAACGCCTTGGGATTTATATGCATTGGTAGGTAACGCATCAGAAACAACTCCTTATCAACCTAATGTGAAAATGCAAAATGTAACAAGCCCAGAGTTATTTACACCAAAGGATGATAAACTTCAGAAAGCCTTAGCGAATAGTGCTTTCTCAACGCCTGATACAGCAACATCAGGATTAGGTTCTCAAGTCTTTGGTAGTTACATCAATGGTGAAGGTGGTAATAAAGCTACACCAATCGTATCTACTGCAGGAGCAACTGAAGTTGGGTTCTACATCATTTCGGGTGGAGCTCAGTCGTCTATGATTGGTATCTCTTTATCAGACTTTGGAGATCTTCCAGAATCTTATGGTAAAGCAGAGCATTCTCTCAGAACATCTACTACTGACTATGCAACCAATCAAACAGAAGAAATTCAACAACCATACTTAGGTAAGGTCAAAGCTGACCCTGAAGCACAAAATGGAGAGCGTGTACGTGGTATTGGATCAGATGATGCTACTGACATGGGTGATGAAGGTGTAGCACAGCTTATTGCTGAAGAAGATGTTCATATTAATAAAGATAATGGTGAACCGGAAGTTAAAATCGTACAAGGTGCAGATAATAGTTACCGTGTTAAAGTGATTGCATCAGCAAATGGTAATGACAAATATACTGGTACAGTAGAACCTGCTTATGTGCGTGGATTTATCGATTTCAACAATAACGGTAAATTCGATGAAGGTGAAGCGTCTGAGATCGTTAAAGTTACTGGAAACAACGAAACAGTAGAGCTTGTTTTCAAAAATACTCAAGTCATCGATACTACTAAAGGTATGGTGAATTTCCGTACTCGAATCGCGAAATCTGAAAAACAAGTAACCAAAGCTACGGGTATTGCCTTCTCAGGTGAGGTAGAAGATAACCAAATTCAAGTAGCTCTTCCTCCACGTGGAGATAAGGAAGAAACAACTGGTAAACAAGGTGAAACTCAGTCTGTAGGTATTGAATTTGTATCACGTGCTCTAGGGGACGATGCTTCTAATCTTGGTTCAAACAACGGAAATACTACCTTCAATTCATACGGTAAACTAGATTACTCTGAACAAACAAACTCTATTAGCTTAGAAACAACTAAGAAAAAACAATCTGAGGGTGTGATGATTGTAGATCCAAGCGGAAACTTAGTTAAATCATACACTAAAGCTGGTCAAGGTACTTATACAGTAACTGATGATAAAGTAACCTTCACTCCAGATCCTAACTTTGTTGGTAAAGCAGATGGTATCGTACTTCGTGCTGTAGATGCTAATGGTCATTCAACTGGATGGACAGCACTTACGGATCAACATGGTGTGGAAAACATTAATGATGGAACACATACTACTGGAACTAAAACAATGGATGCTGTTTATATTCCAACAGTAACTCCAAAAGAAATCGTAGGTACACCTGAAGAATCAACAGATATCCAAGGTAAACCACAAACAAAAACACCTAAATTCACTATCGATGTAGATAAAGATGGTGACGGAACTGCACCAGATGCAGTAACACCAAGTGCACAATACCCAGCTAAATTGGTAGATCCAGCGACTGGACAACCAACAGATGAAAAAACAGTTACAGTGCTAGGAGAAGGAACTTATACAATCGATCCAACAACTGGAGCGGTAACATTTACGCCAGAACCACAATTTACAGGAACAGCTAAAGGTATTGATGTATCATTAACAGCACCAGTAGGTCAAGACAAAAATGGTCAACCAGCAACAGCAACAGCTACTGCTAAGTACACACCAACTGTAACAGGCGTAACACCAACAGCGGATCCAGCTACTTCAGCAGGAGTACAAGGTGAAACTCAAAAGGGAACACCAACATTTACAGAAGGAAACACAGAAGTACCAATTAAAGAAAACTCTGTAAAACTATTAAATCCAGATGGAACAGAAGCAAATGGACCAGTAGATGCTTTAGATGAAAAAGGTAATAAGGTTGGTGAATACACTGTTAACCCAACAACAGGAGAAGTAACCTTTACTCCAACAGACAAATCTTACACGGGTAAAGTACAACCAGCTAAAGTTCAAGCTGAGGATAAGAATGGAACAAAAGTTTCTACAACTTACACACCATCTATCGTAGGTGTAACACCAACAGCAGCACCAGCTACAAGTGAAGATGTTCAAGGTAAGACTCAAGAAAGTACAGTTTCATTTGAACCTGGTAAGACCACAATTGCTGGAGAAGAAAAAACGGTAGAAATCGATCCATCTACTTACACTCTTCTTGGTGAAGATGGTCAACCAGCTACAGAAGTTCCGGCTAAAGATCCAGAAGGAAATGTAATTGGTAAATATACTCTTAAAACTGTAGATGGAAAAGCAGTTGCAGTATTTGAACCAACAAACAAAAAATACTCTGGAGAAGTTCAACCAGTAAAAATTCAAGCTAAGGATAAAAACGGAACAGCTGTAGAAACAACTTACACACCGAAGATTACTCCGGTAACACCAACAGCAACACCAGCTGAAACAACAGACATCCAAGGTAAAGAACAAACAGGAAAACCTGAGTTCAAACCAGGAAACTCAGACGTACCAATGGATGATGAAGTACCAGCAACATTCGAAGATGGATCAACTGAGAAAGTAGTACCAGGAGAAGGAACTTACAAAGTAAATCCAGATGGCACAGTAACCTTCACACCAGAGAAAAACTTCACAGGCAAAGGAACAGGCGTAACCGTTAAACGTGTAGATAAGAATGGTACTCCAGTCACAGCTAAATACACTCCAACAGTAACACCAGTAACACCAACAGCAGAACCAGCTGAAACAACAGACATCCAAGGTAAAGAACAGACTGGTAAACCTGAATTCAAACCAGGAAACCCAGACGTACCAATGGATGATGAAGTACCAGCAACATTCGAAGATGGAACAACTGAGAAGAAAGTTCCAGGCGAAGGAACATACACAGTGGCACCAGATGGCACAGTAACCTTCACACCAGAGAAGAACTTCACAGGTAAAGGAACAGGCGTAACCGTTAAACGTGTAGATAAGAATGGCACACCAGTGACAGCTAAATACACCCCAACAGTAGCACCAGTAACACCAACAGGAACAGACGCTGTAACAGAAGATGTTCAAGGTTCAACTCAAACAGGTAAACCAACATTTGAAGGTGGAAAAGTAACAGTCAACGGTGAAGAAAAAACTGTAGAAATCGATGAAACAGTTAAACCAACATTTGATGATGGTACAACTGAGAAGAAAGTACCAGGTGAAGGAACATACACAATCGATGAGAACGGTACAGTAACCTTTACACCAGAGAAGAACTTCACTGGTCAAGCAACAGGTGTAACAGTGAAACGTGTAGATAAGAATGGTACACCAATCACAGCTAAGTACACTCCAGTAGTTGTTCCAGTATCACCAACTTCAAAAGATACTGAATCAGAAGGTCCTAAAGGACAACCTCAATCAGGAACACCAACATTTGAAGGTGGAAAAGTTACAATCAACGGTAAGGAAGTTCCAGTTGAAATCGATGAAACAGTTAAACCAACATTTGACGATGGCACAACTGAGAAGAAAGTACCAGGTGAAGGAACATACACTATCGATGAAAATGGTAAAGTAACCTTCACACCAGAACCTGACTTCGTAGGAAAAGCTAAAGGTGTAACAGTTAAACGTGTAGATAAGAACGGTACACCAGTAACAGCTACTTACACTCCAACAGTTCGTCCTGATACTTCATTCGTTGATAAAGAGGGTAACCCACTTTCACCAACAGAAGATGGAACTAAACCAACTAAAGACATCCCAGGATACAAGATTGTTAAAACTGAGATCGACGAAAAAGGAAATACAAAACACATCTATGAGAAAGTGACAACGACTTATAAAGATAAAGATGGCAATGTAATTCCAAACTATCCAACAGAAGACGGCGAACAACCTAAGAAAGATATCCCAGGTTACCGCTTCGTAGAAACTAAGAAACTTCCAAATGGAGATACAGAGCATGTCTACGAAAAAGTTAAGACATCATTCAAGGATAAAGAAGGAAACGAGATTCCAGGTAATCCAAGTGAAGATGGCGACCAACCTAAGAAAGATATTCCAGGTTACCGCTTCGTAGAGACTAAGAAACTTCCAAATGGCGACATTGAGCACGTTTATGAGAAAGTTAAGACAAGTCATAAGGATAAAGACGGAAATGAAATTCCAAACTATCCAACAGAAGATGGCGACCAACCTAAGAAAGATATTCCAGGCTACCGCTTCGTAGAGACTAAGAAACTTCCAAATGGAGATACAGAGCACGTCTACGAAAAAGTTAAGACATCATTCAAGGATAAAGAAGGAAACGAGATTCCAGGTAATCCAAGTGAAGATGGCGA
>NZ_CAMHVK010000013.1:0-5203 GCF_946188615.1 Streptococcus mitis | reverse complement strand
GGTCCGTTGGTCAAGGGGTTAAGACACCGCCTTTTCACGGCGGTAACACGGGTTCGAATCCCGTACGGACTATGGTATGTTGTGGTTGCGGCACTTGATGAAAAAAGATTAAAAAAGTTTCAAAAAAGTGTTGACAAGCGAAAGCGACTGTGATATACTAATATAGTTGTCACTTGAGAGAAGCAAGTGACAAAGACCTTTGAAAACTGAACAAGACGAACCAATGTGCAGGGCACTACAACTAAGGTTGTAGTACTGAACAATGAAAAAAACAATAAATCTGTCAGTGACAGAAATGAGTGAGAACTCAAACTTTTAATGAGAGTTTGATCCTGGCTCAGGACGAACGCTGGCGGCGTGCCTAATACATGCAAGTAGAACGCTGAAGGAGGAGCTTGCTTCTCCGGATGAGTTGCGAACGGGTGAGTAACGCGTAGGTAACCTGCCTGGTAGCGGGGGATAACTATTGGAAACGATAGCTAATACCGCATAAGAGTAGATGTTGCATGACATTTGCTTAAAAGGTGCAATTGCATCACTACCAGATGGACCTGCGTTGTATTAGCTAGTTGGTGGGGTAACGGCTCACCAAGGCGACGATACATAGCCGACCTGAGAGGGTGATCGGCCACACTGGGACTGAGACACGGCCCAGACTCCTACGGGAGGCAGCAGTAGGGAATCTTCGGCAATGGACGGAAGTCTGACCGAGCAACGCCGCGTGAGTGAAGAAGGTTTTCGGATCGTAAAGCTCTGTTGTAAGAGAAGAACGAGTGTGAGAGTGGAAAGTTCACACTGTGACGGTATCTTACCAGAAAGGGACGGCTAACTACGTGCCAGCAGCCGCGGTAATACGTAGGTCCCGAGCGTTGTCCGGATTTATTGGGCGTAAAGCGAGCGCAGGCGGTTAGATAAGTCTGAAGTTAAAGGCTGTGGCTTAACCATAGTACGCTTTGGAAACTGTTTAACTTGAGTGCAAGAGGGGAGAGTGGAATTCCATGTGTAGCGGTGAAATGCGTAGATATATGGAGGAACACCGGTGGCGAAAGCGGCTCTCTGGCTTGTAACTGACGCTGAGGCTCGAAAGCGTGGGGAGCAAACAGGATTAGATACCCTGGTAGTCCACGCCGTAAACGATGAGTGCTAGGTGTTAGACCCTTTCCGGGGTTTAGTGCCGCAGCTAACGCATTAAGCACTCCGCCTGGGGAGTACGACCGCAAGGTTGAAACTCAAAGGAATTGACGGGGGCCCGCACAAGCGGTGGAGCATGTGGTTTAATTCGAAGCAACGCGAAGAACCTTACCAGGTCTTGACATCCCTCTGACCGCTCTAGAGATAGAGTTTTCCTTCGGGACAGAGGTGACAGGTGGTGCATGGTTGTCGTCAGCTCGTGTCGTGAGATGTTGGGTTAAGTCCCGCAACGAGCGCAACCCCTATTGTTAGTTGCCATCATTCAGTTGGGCACTCTAGCGAGACTGCCGGTAATAAACCGGAGGAAGGTGGGGATGACGTCAAATCATCATGCCCCTTATGACCTGGGCTACACACGTGCTACAATGGCTGGTACAACGAGTCGCAAGCCGGTGACGGCAAGCTAATCTCTTAAAGCCAGTCTCAGTTCGGATTGTAGGCTGCAACTCGCCTACATGAAGTCGGAATCGCTAGTAATCGCGGATCAGCACGCCGCGGTGAATACGTTCCCGGGCCTTGTACACACCGCCCGTCACACCACGAGAGTTTGTAACACCCGAAGTCGGTGAGGTAACCGTAAGGAGCCAGCCGCCTAAGGTGGGATAGATGATTGGGGTGAAGTCGTAACAAGGTAGCCGTATCGGAAGGTGCGGCTGGATCACCTCCTTTCTAAGGAAAAGGAACTGCGCATTGGTCTTGTTTAGTCTTGAGAGGTCTTGTGGGGCCTTAGCTCAGCTGGGAGAGCGCCTGCTTTGCACGCAGGAGGTCAGCGGTTCGATCCCGCTAGGCTCCATTGGTGAGAGATCACCAAGTAATGCACATTGAAAATTGAATATCTATATCAAATAGTAACAAGAAAATAAACCGAAAACGCTGTAGTATTAATAAGAGTTTATGACTGAAAGGTCAGAAAATAAGGTTAAGTTAATAAGGGCGCACGGTGGATGCCTTGGCACTAGGAGCCGAAGAAGGACGTGACAAACGACGATATGCCTTGGGTAGCTGTAAGTAAGCGATGATCCAGGGATTTCCGAATGGGGGAACCCAACAGGTACTACCTGTTACCCGCATCTGTTAAGGATGTGAGGAGGAAGACGCAGTGAACTGAAACATCTAAGTAGCTGCAGGAAGAGAAAGCAAAAGCGATTGCCTTAGTAGCGGCGAGCGAAACGGCAGGAGGGCAAACCGAAGAGTTTACTCTTCGGGGTTGTAGGACTGCAATGTGGACTCAAAGATTATAGAAGAATGATTTGGGAAGATCAGCCAAAGAGAGTAATAGCCTCGTATTTAAAATAGTCTTTGTACCTAGCAGTATCCTGAGTACGGCGGGACACGTGAAATCCCGTCGGAATCTGGGAGGACCATCTCCCAACCCTAAATACTCCCTAGTGACCGATAGTGAACCAGTACCGTGAGGGAAAGGTGAAAAGCACCCCGGGAGGGGAGTGAAATAGAACCTGAAACCGTGTGCCTACAACAAGTTCGAGCCCGTTAATGGGTGAGAGCGTGCCTTTTGTAGAATGAACCGGCGAGTTACGTTATGATGCGAGGTTAAGTTGAAGAGACGGAGCCGTAGGGAAACCGAGTCTGAATAGGGCGAATTAGTATCATGACGTAGACCCGAAACCATGTGACCTACCCATGAGCAGGTTGAAGGTGCGGTAAGACGCACTGGAGGACCGAACCAGGGCACGTTGAAAAGTGCTTGGATGACTTGTGGGTAGCGGAGAAATTCCAAACGAACTTGGAGATAGCTGGTTCTCTCCGAAATAGCTTTAGGGCTAGCGTCGACATTAGAGATTCTTGGAGGTAGAGCACTGTTTGGGTGAGGGGTCCATCCCGGATTACCAATCTCAGATAAACTCCGAATGCCAATGAATTATGGTCGGCAGTCAGACTGCGAGTGCTAAGATCCGTAGTCGAAAGGGAAACAGCCCAGACCACCAGCTAAGGTCCCAAAATAATTGTTAAGTGGAAAAGGATGTGGGGTTGCACAGACAACTAGGATGTTAGCTTAGAAGCAGCTATTCATTCAAAGAGTGCGTAATAGCTCACTAGTCGAGTGACCCTGCGCCGAAAATGTACCGGGGCTAAAACAATTTACCGAAGCTGTGGATACCTTTATAGGTATGGTAGGAGAGCGTTCTATGTGTGATGAAGGTGTACCGTGAGGAGTGCTGGAACGCATAGAAGTGAGAATGCCGGTATGAGTAGCGAAAGACAGGTGAGAATCCTGTCCACCGTAAGACTAAGGTTTCCAGGGGAAGGCTCGTCCGCCCTGGGTTAGTCGGGACCTAAGGAGAGACCGAAAGGTGTATCCGATGGACAACAGGTTGATATTCCTGTACTAGAGTATGTAGTGATGGAGGGACGCAGTAGGCTAACTAAAGCAGACGATTGGAAGTGTCTGTCTAAGCAGTGAGGTGTGAACTGAGTCAAATGCTTAGTTCTGTAACATTGAGCTGTGATGGGGAGCGAAGTTTAGTAGCGAAGTTAGTGACGTCACACTGCCAAGAAAAGCTTCTAGCGTTTAAACATACTCTACCCGTACCGCAAACCGACACAGGTAGTCGAGGCGAGTAGCCTCAGGTGAGCGAGAGAACTCTCGTTAAGGAACTCGGCAAAATGACCCCGTAACTTCGGGAGAAGGGGTGCTGACTTTAAGTCAGCCGCAGTGAATAGGCCCAAGCAACTGTTTATCAAAAACACAGCTCTCTGCTAAATCGTAAGATGATGTATAGGGGGTGACGCCTGCCCGGTGCTGGAAGGTTAAGAGGAGTGCTTAGCGTAAGCGAAGGTATGAATTGAAGCCCCAGTAAACGGCGGCCGTAACTATAACGGTCCTAAGGTAGCGAAATTCCTTGTCGGGTAAGTTCCGACCCGCACGAAAGGCGTAATGATTTGGGCACTGTCTCAACGAGAGACTCGGTGAAATTTTAGTACCTGTGAAGATGCAGGTTACCCGCGACAGGACGGAAAGACCCCATGGAGCTTTACTGCAGTTTGATATTGAGTGTCTGTACCACATGTACAGGATAGGTAGGAGTCTATGAGATCGGGACGCCAGTTTCGAAGGAGACGTTGTTGGGATACTACCCTTGTGTTATGGCCACTCTAACCCGGATAGGTGATCCCTATCGGAGACAGTGTCTGACGGGCAGTTTGACTGGGGCGGTCGCCTCCTAAAAGGTAACGGAGGCGCCCAAAGGTTCCCTCAGAATGGTTGGAAATCATTCGCAGAGTGTAAAGGTATAAGGGAGCTTGACTGCGAGAGCTACAACTCGAGCAGGGACGAAAGTCGGGCTTAGTGATCCGGTGGTTCCGTATGGAAGGGCCATCGCTCAACGGATAAAAGCTACCCTGGGGATAACAGGCTTATCTCCCCCAAGAGTTCACATCGACGGGGAGGTTTGGCACCTCGATGTCGGCTCGTCGCATCCTGGGGCTGTAGTCGGTCCCAAGGGTTGGGCTGTTCGCCCATTAAAGCGGCACGCGAGCTGGGTTCAGAACGTCGTGAGACAGTTCGGTCCCTATCCGTCGCGGGCGTAGGAAATTTGAGAGGATCTGCTCCTAGTACGAGAGGACCAGAGTGGACTTACCGCTGGTGTACCAGTTGTCTTGCCAAAGGCATCGCTGGGTAGCTATGTAGGGAAGGGATAAACGCTGAAAGCATCTAAGTGTGAAACCCACCTCAAGATGAGATTTCCCATGATTTTATATCAGTAAGAGCCCTGAGAGATGATCAGGTAGATAGGTTAGAAGTGGAAGTGTGGCGACACATGTAGCGGACTAATACTAATAGCTCGAGGACTTATCCAAAGTAACTGAGAATATGAAAGCAAACGGTTTTCTTAGTTTGAATAGATATTCAATTTTGAGTAGGTATTACTCAGAGTTAAGTGACGATAGCCTAGGAGATACACCTGTACCCATGCCGAACACAGAAGTTAAGCCCTAGAACGCCGGAAGTAGTTGGGGGTTGCCCCCTGTGAGATATGGAAGTCGCTTAGCT
>NZ_CAMHVK010000012.1:0-14005 GCF_946188615.1 Streptococcus mitis | reverse complement strand
GAAAGTGTTAGCCGTACCATCCATTATGTTTACGAAGATGGAAGCAAGGCTAAGGATGATGTGGTTGAAACACTGAACTTCAAACGTTGGAGCAATGTCAACTTGGTAACAGGTCATATCGACTTCCAAGACTGGACAACTAATGATGATACGTTTGATAAAGTGGTATCACCAACCATCGCAGGTTACACAGCGGATAAATCAGAAATCCCAGCTGTAAGTGGAGTTCAAGCTAAAGACCAAGACCGTGTTGAAACAGTCACTTATCGTAAGGATGCCCAAAAAGCTGTTATCCGTTATGTAAGTACTAACGGTAACCGTGTTCTCACAACAGATGAAGTGACAGGTAAGTCAGGTGAAGCCATTGCCTACAGCACAACAAGTCAAATCACAGAATTCAAGAAACAAGGTTATAAGCTTGTCAGCGATGAATTCACAGCAGGTGGTGCGAAGGTTTATGACTACGATACAGCACGTGACCAAGTCTACACTGTAACCCTTTCAGAACGTGTTGAACCAGTTAACCCAGATAACCCAACTCCACAACCAAACACCCCAGTCAATCCAGGACAACCAGATAGCCCACGTTGGCCAGGAACCGTTGAAAACTTGGATAACAAGGAAAGTGTTAGCCGTACCATCCATTATGTTTACGAAGATGGAAGCAAGGCTAAGGATGATGTGGTTGAAACACTGAACTTCAAACGTTGGAGCAATGTCAACTTGGTAACAGGTCATATTGACTTCCAAGACTGGACAACTAATGATGATACGTTTGATAAAGTAGTCTCTCCAACTATCGCAGGTTACACAGCGGATAAATCAGAAATCCCAGCTGTAAGTGGAGTTCAAGCGAAAGACCAAGACCGTGTTGAAACAGTCACTTATCATAAGGATGCCCAAAAAGCTGTTATCCGTTATGTAAGTACTAACGGTAACCGCGTTCTCACAACAGATGAAGTGACAGGTAAGTCAGGTGAAGCCATTGCCTACAGCACAACAAGTCAAATCACAGAATTCAAGAAACAAGGTTACAAGCTTGTTAGTGATGAATTCACATCAGGTGGTGCGAAGGTTTATGACTACGATACAGCACGTGACCAAGTCTACACTGTAACCCTTTCAGAACGTGTCGAACCGGTTAACCCAGATAACCCAACTCCACAACCAAACACCCCAGTCAATCCAGGACAACCAGATAGCCCACGTTGGCCAGCTAGTGTCCATGATTTGGATAACAAGGAAAGTGTTAGCCGTACCATCCATTACGTTTACGAAGATGGAAGCAAGGCTAAGGATGATGTGGTTGAAACACTGAACTTTAAACGTTGGAGTCGTATTAACCTAGTGACTGGTCAAATTTTCTTCCAAGACTGGACAACTAATGATGATACGTTTGATAAAGTGGTATCTCCAACTATCGCAGGTTACACAGCGGATAAATCAGAAATCCCAGCTGTAAGTGGAGTTCAAGCTAAAGACCAAGACCGTGTTGAAACAGTCACTTATCGTAAGGATGCCCAAAAAGCTGTTATCCGTTATGTAAGTACTAACGGTAACCGTGTTCTCACAACAGATGAAGTGACAGGTAAGTCAGGTGAAGCCATTGCCTACAGCACAACAAGTCAAATCACAGAATTCAAGAAACAAGGTTACAAGCTTGTTAGTGATGAATTCACATCAGGTGGTGCGAAGGTTTATGACTACGATACAGCACGTGACCAAGTCTACACTGTAACCCTTTCAGAACGTATCGAACGTGTAACACCGAAAGATCCTAAACCGCAACCCAACACCCCAGTCAATCCGGGACAACCAAATACACCAAATTGGCCAGGCACTGTTGAGAGAATGGAGAAATTGACTCAAACAATAAGTCGCCGTATTAACTTCCGTTACCTTAAAAATGGAAAAGCTGCATATGGAACAATTGATCAACATATCAGCTATGAAAGAAATGCTCTTGTGAATTTGGTATCTGGTGATATCCATTATGAACAATGGAAGATTACTGGAATTAAGAACCAAGATGTTGTAGCTCCAGTAGCATCTCAACCATCAGTTACGAATAATGGTGAATCAAGAGTTGCTAGATCATCTAGAAGCAGACGAGCTTTGTCAGAAGTAGCTCCAGTTTCAGAGAATCTTTTAGCTACACAAGTTAATAATTCTCAAGTGTCTCCAGTAGGCTTAACTGTGACTGAAAATGGTGAGCGTTCTGTACGCCGTTCATCTAGAGGTAAGCGCGCTGCTGCAGCAAAACCAGATAGTTCAACTAATTCAGAAGCAAATTCATCCGTGAATGCAGTGTTCAAAGCTGTACGAACTCCTGTTACACCAAAATTTTATGCTACTGTAAATAAAGTAGGAACAATGGAGGTTAATCCAAATTCTCCTCAAGATACAGAAGTTAATGTTGACTTGAAAGAAATGGGACGTATTGTAGCAGTCAATAATAAAGGACAATATATCAATAAACAAGGAGAGGTTGTACAAAACATTGAAGACGCTCTCTATAAGTACTATGATAATGATCCAAACGATGCAACAAAAGCAGCAGAAACAAAAATTCCTGAAGCTCCAAAATTCCATGTATTAAATAACGAGCAACCAACTGTTTGGGGATATAATATTGTTGACAAGACAATCGAACCAAATGACGAATCTGATCCTGATCGCATCGGAAAAGATACCTTTGTAACATATAACGAAATTATTGATTCATTAACTAAGGAAACTGAGCAAACTGTAAGCTTTACTGGTGCAGGTTCTGCAACTCCTAAAGATAATGTGCAAAATGATTTTGTCTTCAAGGGATCATATAATGAAGCGACTAAAGAAACAACTTGGGAAAATAAGGACCATACCTATGGAACAGTTAAAGTACCAGTTGTGATAGGGTATTTCGCTGATAAAGCAGAAGCTGGTGCTAAGACAGTTACGCCAGATTTACCAAAAGCAACAGATACAGTTACATATAAAGTTTTGGGTAAAATCATTCCAGTAGATGCTTCTGGAAATGTAATTGCAAATGCTCCTCAACCACAATACCTGAATGATGCAAATGATCCTCGTAAAGCTGGAGAAACAGCAGTACCTGAAATTGTAGGCTACAAACCAGAGCGTACAAGTGTTACACCTGAAAACCCAGGTGAAGATACAAAGGTAACTTACGTCAAGACAGAACAAGTTGCAGTTGTTCGTTACATAGATGTTGATAACAAGGATGAAGTCGTTCATACAGACAATATTACTGGTAAATCAGGAGAAAAGATTGCCTATACGACAGAAACTGTTTTGAAATCGTTGCTTGAAAAAGGGTACTTATTACAGGAAGATGGTTTCCCTGCGGATGCAACTTTTGATACAGATGAAACAAAAGTTCAAGAATATACAGTCCTATTGAAACATAAGATCACTGTTAAAAAAGATACTCCAAAACTTGTGGAAAGAACGATTCATTATGTATTTGAAGATGGTACAAAAGCAAGTGAAGATCACCATGATCAAGTAAGCTTTTCACGTATGTTAAGTATTGATAATGTAACAGGTAAGACTACAAGTACATCTTGGGTTTCTGAAGATGGAGTGACAAGTTTTGACGAAGTGGTATCTCCAAGTATTGCAGGATATAATCCTGATCTTGCTAAAGTGGTTGCGGTTCAAGGAATTACAGCAGAAACTGAAAATCAAGTTGTAACTGTAACGTATAGAAATATTCAACCAATTCCACAAGTTACGCCAACTCCAATTCCGACTCCGACCCCAACCCCACAAGTTACGCCGGATCCAGTACCGACCCCAACTCCGGTTCCAACTCCAACCCCGGTACCGACCCCAACTCCAATTCCGACTCCAACCCCAACTCCACAAGTTACGCCAACTCCAGTTCCAACCTCTACCCCAGCTCCAAAAGTGCCATCAGCAGTTCCAACTCCAAACTCAGCTCCAAAAGAGGAGGAAAAAGAACTTCCAAAAACTGCGGGTCACTCTTCTGGTATGGCTCAAGTTCTAGGAGTACTTGGCCTATTTGCTGGATTCAGTTTAGTTGGAAAAGCAAAACGAGATGAATAAAATCAAAATAAAACTCTAGACAACAAAATATTGGAAGTGTAGTGTTTTAGGGAGTGAGAATGTATGTCAATACAGCATCAATTCCACTCTCTTT
This sequence comes from Streptococcus mitis, assembly GCF_946188615.1. GTDB lineage: Bacteria > Bacillota > Bacilli > Lactobacillales > Streptococcaceae > Streptococcus > Streptococcus mitis_BZ. The sequence goes on along the minus strand of NZ_CAMHVK010000012.1, from coordinate 9,837 downwards.
TTTATCATAAAAAGTTAGAGAGAAAATATATGTATTCAAGAGTAAAACGGAATCAAATGAATAAGGTAAACAAGTATTCCATTAGAAAATCAAGTTTTGGTGCAGTATCTGTTGCTGTAGCTGCCTTGATGGTTTTTGGTACTTATTCAAATGTGAGTGCAGATGAACAGAAAGTAGATTCACATCGCACTGAAAAAGAAGAGCAAAAAGTCTCTGAAAAACCAGAAGAGACCAAGCAAGAGAAATCTGAGGAAAAAATAGCAGAATTATCTTCAACTCTTCAAGCTCCAGTTTTGGAAAAAGAAGAATTAGATGTCAATGCCCTTCTAAAGAAGGAAGCAGAGTCTAAAGTGGCAGCTGAGACAAAAAATTCTGACTCAAAAGAATTAATTTTTAAAGATGTAAAACCCAGCGAAGAAAAAAATACTTCACCTGCTTCAAGTGAGAAGGTAAAGGAAGAAAAATCAGTCGAAAAAACTACCTTGGAACAGGTTGTATCAGAAGCAGAAGTTTTAAATCAAGTTGCTGTTCGTTATGCTCAAGAAGCAGATCGTAAAGTTGAAGAAAAAGCCTTGGTTCAAGAAGCTGTTAAGGCAGCAACAATTCAGATTTCACAATCAAAATCCTTGTTGAAAGATTCATATGTTAGTGCAGAAAATCTTAAGACTCAATTAAACCAACTGTATTCAGCTATTGAAACAGTTTATACTGAGTTGCAACGTGCAGGACACGGCAAGAAAATTAGCGCTAGTCTATCGCCAACTCAAACACAAGATGTAGCTATCGATAATGGAAATATTATTGCCAGTGGTACAATCGATATGGCGGATCGTGTGACTTCAACAGGTATTGCTGATTATCGTTTCCAATTAAAATTTAAAAATGGTGCCTATCATAAGGGGGATATCTTCACAATTGGTTTGAAGGAATTACCGCAAGACAATAATCTTCCTCAAAAATTGGTTGCTGAAGGTAAAGTATTTGCAGAACGAGTGAGTCTGGTTCAGAAAAATGATAATGCCAAAGCTGGAAGCCTTTCATACTGGGCTTCACGTGGAGATCGTGACGTTGCTTTGGACACAAAAGAATCATGGGATTTAGTTGACAAAGGGAGTCATATTGAAGCAACATACCGTTTTACTGACGAAATTGAACGCTTAGATGATGTTACTTTTGAACTTCAATACAGAGGTGGAATTCGTTATCCTCGAGTGAACGTGGATAAGTCTGTAACTGGTGTTATTTCAGTTAATGGTCAAAATGTAGTCACTAAGAATTACACTGTGATTAAAACAGATATAGGAGCACCTAAAGTTTATGATACACCAGCTACAGCTAACTTCACAGGTGATGTTATGTTGGATGATGATGGTAGTATCAAAACATATAACAGCACTCTTCGTATCGGAACATGGAAATCAAACTTTAGTGCAGGGACCCGTTTCACCGTTCGTATCAATGATACAGAATTCAATAAGTTTGCTACTGTCGGTGAATTTGTTGAACGTGGTGCCCACAATGTCGAAATGATAAATACTAGCCCTGATACATCAAGAACAAGGGTAAATCGTCATAATGTTATTTTGGAGGCGCCTCGTGAAGAACCAGGTCAACATGCAAAATTTAAGATTCTTAAGGCAGCAGATAATGAATTAACCTTTGAATTGGTATCTGGAAAGATGTTGGCTGGAAGAACTTATGTATTACGTACAAAAGATTTTGGAGTTGATCGTGTTCCGACAAGTCACACAGTTAATTATCTGAATGAAGCTAGAAATGGTTTTAAATCGAATGTTCCAGGGACATTGACAGTGGTTGATGCCAAAGGTAAAAATCTTACAGACCAATACGAACAAGCTGCTGATTCTGACTGGAAAATTGCTAACCCAGATATGGTTAGAACAGATGGACGCCTTGTATATGGAGATGTAGCTGTTCGCTTCGTTGATACTCAAGGGAAAATGCTTCTTCCTGCCATTGCAGCGGTGGAAAATGGAGGTATCCTTCAAGACAAATTCACTACTGTAAGACCATCTACCAAAATTGATACTAGCTATGTAGCTACTTTGGAGAGAAATACAACTGAGACAGAAGTTCAAGAAAACAAAGGAATTCAAACAACATCTATCACAGCACCTTATTTATTGCATTCACCAAATGGTAAATATTATGTCTTCAAAGAGTATGCACAGAATGATCGTTTCTATAGCAATACGAAGACATCTGGTACGATTACACGAGCTCAAGCCAACGTGGTAGCTGTGTACGAAGAAGCTAAATTTGGTAAAGTTGATATTCAGTATCGTGATAAAACAAGTCAAGCTATTTTAGAAACATTCAATACACCACATGATAAGAGTTCAAATCTCATTAACTTATTGGGAAATAACTATGATGTGACTGCTAAAGTTCCTGAGCGTTTCGAAAAAGATGGTGTGGTATATGTCTTGTCGCAAACACCTGCTAATAGTAAGGGACATTTGACACAGGCTGATATCCATGTTGTTTATGATTATGTTGCTCAACAAAAGGCGTATGTTAAATACCTTAATCAAACAGAAACAAGTTCTAAGGTTTTAGGAAATGTGGACAGTGTTGTTGGTCTTCCAGGTGAAACAATTGCTTATAATTCAAAAAATCGTATTAATCAATACCTAAAACAAGGATATGAATTAGTACATGATGGTTTTGCAAATGCTAATGATAAACGCTTTGACAGTGAAAAACAAACTGATCAAGTATTCTCAGTTCAATTAATCGAAAAAGTTGTGACTGTCACAGCAGATGATCCTAAACCAATTGCTGGAAATCCATTAGTAGTAGGAGACGCATTGACACCTGTTTGGCCTAAATCTGTTGAAAACTTAGATACACTGAGAAAAATGACCAAGCAGACGATTCACTACAAATACCAAAAAGATGGTAAACAAGCTTTCAAAGATGTAGTTCGTTCTGTAGTTTTTGAAAGAGTAGCGAGAGTTAACCTCGTTACTGGTGCAGTTATTTATGATAATTGGAAAATCACAAGAATTGATGATAAACCAGTAGCTGCAGTGGATACGACTGTTCATAAACCAAATGTCACTCCACAAGGAGTAACAACTATTGCAGCAACTCCTTCTAGTCTAGGTAATGGAATTTCTATCAAACCAGTTTTGAACGTTCCGAATCCAGTTGTTGCATCATCACCAATTGTTACAAAACCTGTTGTACCGGTCAAACCAGTAACACCGGTTAAACCAGCAGTGTCAACTCCGGCTAAGCCAGCACCTGTAGTTCAACCAAAACCGGTAGCACCATTAACACCAGTCAAACCAGTAGTTTCGACACCAGCAACTCCAGCGCCTGTTGCCACACCACAACCAGTAGCTCCAGTAAAACCAGTAGCACCAGCACCGGTAACACCGGTTAAACCGGCAGTATCTACTCCAGCTACACCAACACCTGTAGTTCAACCAAAACCGGTAGCGACTACTGATTCAAAACCTAGCTTAACTCCAGCTGAAGCCTTGGCTGCAATTAAACCAACAGATTTTTCTTCACAAACATCTGTTAATAAGAAAACAGAAACAAAACCTGTTCCTGGTGGAACGGCTACGACTACAACTACAACGACAACCACTGTTACCTCAAATGCGGCAACAGCGGGTCCAACAACACCGATTGTCACTATTACAACAAATGAAACCGAAACTCATTCAGAGGTGACAAGTGTCATTCATACTGGCACTACTAGCCACACGCATGTGGTCGGAGTTGTTACAAAACCAAATGTAGTTGTTACTCATCCAAAACCAAGTGTTCAGCCTAAACCGCATTTAACGAGACCTCATCATGGACCAGTACACCATGTTCCTTCACGTCCAGGTAAACAAGTTAAACCAATTAGAACTGGACCAGGAACTCGTGGTCATGCTAGAAGACATCGCTAAATATAAAGTGTTAATACTGATTTAACTAGTAGGATAGTATAATCTAAATAAAATAGAGTTTATAAAAATGAGTAACTTAATATAAAAGTTGCTCATTTTTTGATAATAAAATGAATTTAGTAATTTTCTGGATTAGTAAATTATTTTTACAAAAATATAACAAATCTTATAAACAATATATTATATATCGAAAGGGTTTGCATATAAGGAAATAAAAGAATATAATATATACAAGAAGTAATTTTATAATTTGAAGCAAGGAGTTCTTAATGTTTTTTAATCGAAAAGGAATCAATCAAAAGAATTGGCGGATGATAAAGAAAGGGAAGCATTTTCTTTTTGGGTGCACTCTTTTTTTGGCTACCGGAGCAGTGACGATACAGAATCCACATCTTGTTCATGCTGATGAAATGGTTGCGTCTCTGAATGATTCAACTAAAGTTAAAGATGAAGATCCGAATAGTGACAAGATTCCAAACGATGTGGAAAATCATCCACAGGTAGAAAATCCTGTTAAAGAATCAGATAAGATTTCTGAACATGTTCCAGAAGAAAAAATTCTTGAAAAGTCTTTAGAGCATCCAGTCAAAGCTGTGGATAAAACTGCTTTAAATGAATTAATTGAAAAGATTAGGAACACTGATTTACAGACTAAAACAGCTAAATCAGTTGAAAATCTTAATCTCTCTTTGTCGCGTGCGCAAGCAGTCTTGGATAAAGAAGGTGCTAGTCAGGATGAGATAGATAAAGAAGTTCAAGCTTTGTCTGAATCATTTGCTCAACTGGAAGAGAAAAGCAACGACATAGACAAAAAAGAAAAGCAAGCAGACAAAGCAAACGATAGTGATGAAAAGAAAAATCCTTCAACAGAAAAGATCGCTAAGGTTCAGGCTCTTGTTTCAGAAATTAACCAACTGGCAGGAGAAATCAGTTATGAATTCAGTGAATCTGAAAGCAAATCTCTTCAAGTATTTGCAGATTTATCTGAGGGAAAAGCCACTGAGAGTGAAGTTGATGGTGCTCTAAATGAAGCGAAGAGCCTCCGCAACAAAGTAGCTAATAGAGTAACTCGAGCACAATCTGGGAAACGTGATCCACGGAATGGAAAACCAATTGATGGTAAGGGAGAGAGTGGGTTTAGAGCTATTTGGATATCGTCAATTGCTAACAAATACGAGGGTAGTAATGCGTTAGTAAACGAAAATAAAAAAGAATTAACTTTTTATAATTCAGATACTCTATTCTCGGTAATGACAGCATATGGTAAAAGAGGAAATGGAGAGCCATTAGTAAGATATCCGAATGGCCCTAAACGTGGAGAGGAAGATCCTACTCCGTATTATGTAAAAAGAGTAGGAGTTATAAGTGGTCTTAATCAAGTTAAAGGTTTAAAACTACGTGTAGCTTATAAAAATTTCCAAACAGGAAAGAAAGAAGAAGTAGATATTGCTGCTAACTATTGGAATGTAAATAATCCTGAAGTGCAAATGGCTCTTGTTGGAACTATAGGTGATGGTGGAAATGTAACACCAGGTACTTATCATATTACAATTGGAGCAAATGGGACACATAAACAAAATACAATTACCTATACTTTGACTATCAAACCTCAAAGTGAACGTAATACTGTTAGAGATTTAACGCCAACTTATGTGGATGATGTCCGTCATTTAACGGAAACAGAAAAAAATGCTTTGATTGAAAAATTTAAAGCAGAGCATCCAAATGTGGTTAATCGTGCGAATCATATCGACTTTGACCATGCTGAGGTATCAGCTGATGGTGCAACAATGACGATTCATTTTAAAGATGGATTCAACCCTAAAACCATTCAAACAAATGCGACAAATGATGTAGAAGCGAAACATTCCAGTTTGACTGCTTATTTTGGGGATTCAAAAGAATTATATACGAATCCAAGAGAATTAGTACGATCAAAAACAGGACATGAAGTACCAACAACGGCTCAGGTAACGTATAAAACACCATTTAACTTGCAAGAAGCAGGGACAAGAAATGTTGTTGTCACAACAACTTATGAAAATGGAGTAACAAAAGATGTAACAACTCCTTATACAGTTTTAGATTTTCTAGGAAAACAAGATAAAAAAATTAATCAGAATCAGTCTGGTCAACTAGGGGATGCTAGAAATTACGTGACAGTTTCAGATAATTCAGCAGTTCCAGGAGAATTAACAGTTCGTTGGAAAGGTGGCTCTTCTAATGTGGATACCTCTGCAGCAGGTGTACAACATAAAGAAATCGAAATTCTTCGTGGTAGTCATTTAATGAAAACTGTGAATGTCCCAGTTGAGATTGTAGATAATATTAAACCGACAATTACTGCCCCTGATAATATTACATTAACGAGATTAGAAGGACTACCTAGTGAAATCAATATTCACGCTCAAGATAATGATAAAGGAGTAGGTCTCAAAGAAAGTAACTCTGTAACGGTTGACAATCTACCGAATCCATTATCTTACAATGCAAAAAAATCAAAAATTGAAATTAATGGCGTTATTCCAAATAATTTCCAACTTGGTAAATCAAGTATTCAAGTGACTGTTAAAGCGGTTGATAAAAAAGAAAATACTGCGACTAAAAATATTACTTTCCATATTCAATCTCAAACACAAAAATATACAGCAGTTGCTAATTCTCAAATTCAAGAAGTGAGTTATGGGGAAGCGCCTGATGCAGGAACAAGTATTCAAAAAAATGGGCTGCCAACAGGTACAAGATACGGATGGGCAACACAACCTAATACGGCAACAGGCCCTGGGGATCAAACCGAAGTCGTAACTGTAACCTATCCAGATGGCTCAACAGATACAGTACCTGTAACCGTGAAAGTCCGTAAACTAAGTGATGAACATATACCAACTGGAAAGACAATTACTGTGAATCAAAATGATCCAGTAACGAATGATAGATTAAAAGCAGCAGTAACAGTGGATAATGGTGGAACTAGAAAAGTCAAGTCAGTTACTGCAGCGCCTATAAGCACTGTGCATGCAGGCTCACAAACCATAAAAGCGACAGTAACTTATCTGGATAATACCACTGATCCAGTTGATATTCCTCTAGAAGTAAAAGACGTAATTGCTCCAACAATTCAAACACCAACAGAAGGTCAAACATGGGAAATCACAGCATTAGATAAGACATTGCCACCTATTAAAGTAGCAGTTGCTGATAATCCTGGAGGAAGTGGAATAAAGAGTATTGTTCCAATGAACTTACCAAGTTTCTTGAAGTATGATAAAGCGACAAGTAGCATCGTTTTCCAAGATGGAGAACGTGAAGTTCCAAAATTGTCTGGAAGAACTCGAACTACAAGAAATATAACATTACGTGTGGAAGATAATGCAGGAAATAGTAGTGAACGAACATTTAGTATTACTCACATGCCTATGGCTGAAAAGTATAATCCACAAGCGAATGCAACGATTCAAGAAGTGAGCCATGGTGAAACTCCTAATCCGAAAACAAGTGTGAATACAGCAGGATTACCGACTGATGCTCAATATACATGGAAATCTGCACCAGATACGAATAGACCTGGGGATAAAACGGGAGTGGTGAAAGTTACTTATCCAGACGATTCAGTAGATGAAGTAACGGTTACTGTAAAAGTACGTAAGTTAAGTGATGAGTATGAACCTACAGCTACAAAAATTGTCAAAAATCAAAATGATACTGTTTCAGATCAAGACTTAAAATCTGCTGTGACAATTAATAAAAACGGTAATAGTAAGGTTAAAACTGTTACTACTATTGGAACAATTAGTACTGTTGACGCAGGGAACAAAGAAATTTCTGCAACGGTAACCTATCTTGATGATACAAGGGATACGGTAAAAATTCCTTTAGAAGTAAAAGATGTGACGGCTCCAACGATTCAAACACCAGCGAATGGTCAGAATATCGATTTAATTGCATTAGATAAAACTTTCTCTCCAATACAAGTAACATCTAATGACAACGCAGGAGGAAGTGGTGTTCAATCAACAACGGTAACAGACTTACCAGATTTCTTAACTTATGATGATGCGAATAAAACCATTAAGTTTAAAGATGGTACTCAAGAAGTTCCAAAATTACCAGTTGGTACAGATTCTCAAGCCCACACGGTTACGATTCGAGTAACAGATAATGCAAACAATAGTAGTACTTCACAATTAACTTTTACTGTGAAATCAATGACTACCAAATATGATGCAACAGCTAATCCTCAAAAACAAACAGTAAGTTATGGTGAAACTCCAAATGCAGAAACAAGCGTGAATCAAACAGGCTTACCAGAAGGAACAAGTTACGCTTGGAAAACGATACCAGTAACGACAACGCCTGGAGAAAAAGACGGAGTAGTAGAAGTAACCTATAAAGACGGTTCAAAAGATACAGTAGATGTAAAAGTTACAGTAAAAGAATTAAGTTCAGAATATGAAGTAACTGGAGCACCAATTGAAGTAAATCAAAATGATCCAATTTCTAACGACGACTTAAAAGCGAAAGTAACTGCAACTTCAAAAGATGGAAATATTAATGGAACAGATAAGATTTCAACAGTTACAGCACCTACAATTAGCACAGCAAACTATGGTGAACAAAATATTACTGCTACAGTAACTTTCAAAGATGGAACAACGAAAGAAGTAACAATTCCATTGAAAGTTAAAGACGTGATGAAACCAACTATCTCAGCACCGGCGGAAAATACAAACTGGGAGATGACTGCTTTAGATAAAACATTGCCTCCTATGAAGATTGAAGCAGAAGATAATGCAAACGGTAGTGGAATTAAAAACGTCACGGTGACTGGATTGCCTGATTACTTAGAATATGATAGTACAACTAACGCTATTAAATTCAAATCAGGAAAACAAACAGTAGAAAAACTAGCTGAGAATACACCAAGTCAAGAATTTACTTTAAACATTCGAGCAGAAGACAAAGCAGGAAATGTCAGCGAAAGAACTGCGAAAATCACTGTATCTTCAATGAGTGCGAAGACTAATCCTACGCCAATTCCGCAGAATACAAGTTATGGACAAGTTCCTGATCCTAATGCAAGTGTAGATAAAGCAGGATTGCCAGATGGAACAAAGGTGACGTGGAAAACACCACCAGTAGTAAATACACCAGGCGCAACAGCTGGTGAAGTAGAAATCACTTATCCAGATGGCTCAAAAGATGTAGTGACAGTAAATGTAACGGTTAGAAAAGTAAGTGAAGATTTTACAGCAATTGGAACACAAATTGAAGTAAATCAAAATGTATCAGTTACTCCAGAAATGTTAAAAGGAGCAGTAACTGCGACAAATGCGCAAGGTGAGAATGGAAATTCTAAAATTGCAACCGTGGAATCCAAAACACCAATTAACACTGAGGCGTATGGAGACCAAACAATACAAGCAAAAGTAACATATATTGATGGTTCAGAACAAGACGTTACAATTCCATTGAAAGTAAAAGATGTTACGGATCCAACAATTCAAACACCAGCAGAAAATACAAACTGGGAAATGACGACTTTAGATAAAACATTGCCTCCTATGAAGATTGAGGCAAAAGATAATGTAAATGGTAGTGGAATTGCTACTATTGAAGTGAGAAATATGCCTTCATTCTTAACATTTGATCAAGCTTCTGGAACAATTGTGTTCAAAGAGGGTGTTAGAGAAGTACCGAGAATTGATTCTGACAATGTAATGTATGGTGTAACGATAGTAGCTAGAGATAAAGCAGGAAACTCTACATCGAAATTAGTGAATATAACAGTTTCATCAATGCGTGGAAAATACAGCCCAACCGCAATAGCGCAAGAAGTGGACAATGGACACGTACCAGATCCAGAAACAAGTGTAAACAAAACAGGCTTACCAGAAGGCACAACTGT
>NZ_CAMHVK010000011.1:0-41164 GCF_946188615.1 Streptococcus mitis | reverse complement strand
GTTCTTACTGAAACTAAGGCTCTTCTTGCTGATAAGAGTGTCACAAAAGAGCAAGTAGATGCACAATTGGAACGCCTTAACGAATCAATCCTTGCAGTCTACAACGAGTTGAAAAATGCAGGAATCGGCCGTGATGGTAAGTTCGCAGTAAACTTGGCAGATGCTCAAACAACTCCTCTTAAAGATTCATCTGAAGAAGCAGGTAAAAAATGGTTAGCAGATCGTGACTATGAGTCACTAGCAGATGTTAAAGTAAAAACAAAACTTAAAGAAATCGCGAAACTAAATGACCAAATCCAATGGATTGACTTAGGAGATACAACAGCTTGGAAAGGTTTAAAAGATAACGGACAACTTCAAGTTGGTTCAGTTTATGAAAAAGAACTAATTCCAGGTTATAAAGTTAAATTAACAGTAAAAGATCTTAAGCCATTCCATTCAACAGAGATTTATAAAAACCGTGTAGCTGGAACAGACAATGCAGCTTCTTATGAAGAAAATGCAAACAACGCTTTTAACCCAGATAATGGTGGAAGTGGTATTGGGGCTGCCCCTCAAAATAGATGGACTCAGGTTCAATCTACTGGTATTAATACTGGTACTACAGCCAAAACAACACTTTCTGGAACAAATGATGACGGAAAACCGAAAAACGGAACAGTTGCTGGGGTATTATTTGACCTAGAAGCTGAATACAATGGTAAAAAGGTAAAACCAGGGGTTGTAATGACATCTGGTGAGGAACAAGTACGTAATGAGGTAGAGATTTATACTACTAACGGTACACCATGGGAACTAGCTGGAATCGTAGGTAAAGCAGGAAAAGATACGCCATATGCACCGAACCCTAACTTCAATGGATTTGCAAGTGATAAGGGCATTGAAAAATGGCTTTCAGCGGACGTAATTAAAGCAATCAAAGCTAAACAATTCGCAACTCCAGATAGCGCAACTGGTGGATTAGGCTCACAAGTATTCGGTCCATACATTAACGCAGGGGCAAATGCTACACCAATCGTATCATCAGCTAACGTATCACAATTAGGATTCTACATCATGACTTCTGGTGCCCAATCTTCAATGATTGGTATTAAATTCTCTGACTTCGGAGATCTTCCAGAATCATATGGTATTGCTGAGCACTACTTAAAAACACAAACAACAGACTGGACAACAAAAGCTGTTCGTCAAATTCAACAACCATACTTAGGTAAAGTGAAAGCCGATATCGACTCAGCTCCAGGTACTCGTGTAATTGGTGTTGACTCAGATGATACAAAAGACACTGGAGATGAAGGTGTAGATCAACTTATCTCTCCAGATAACGTTCATCCTAATAAAGATACAGGTCGTCCAGAAGTTCAATTAGTTAAAGGACCAGATAACACATACAAAGTAAAAGTGATTGCTTCAGCAAATGGTAATGAAAAATACACAGACACTGTAGAACCAGCTTACGTTCGTGGATTTATCGACTTCAACGGAAATGGTAAATTTGATAAAGGTGAAGAATCTAATATCGCTACAGTAACAGGAAAAGACCAAGAAGTAGAACTTACATTTAAAAACACTCAAGTAGTTGATACTAGTAAAGATGTTGTAAACTTCCGTGTACGTATTGCAACTGAAGAATCTCAAATTGAAAAACCAATCGGTATTGCTTACTCAGGGGAAGTAGAAGATAACCAAATCCAAGTAATTCATCCACCTCGTGGAGATAAAGAAGAAACTACTGGTAAACAAGGTGAAACTCAATCTGTAGGTATCGAATTCAGAACACGTGCATTAGGAGACGATGCATCTGACCTAGGTTCTAACAACGGTAAAACTACATTCAACTCATATGGTAAAATTCAGTATACTGAACAAAGTAATGTAATCAGTGCTGAAACTACTAAGAAAGCTCAAGGTAGCGTTAAAATTGTTGATGGTGACAACCTAGTTGATACTCTTAAAGTTCCAGGTCAAGGTACATACACAGTAACAGAAGATAAAGTAACCTTCACTCCAGAAGCTAACTTTGTAGGTAAAGCTGACGGTATTACACTACGAGCAGTGGACTCAAATGGTCAATCTACTGGATGGACTGCATTAACAGCTCAAAACGGTCTTGAAAACATCAATGATGGTACACATTCAACGACTACAAAAACTATGGATGCTGTTTATATTCCAACAGTAACTCCAAAAGAAATCACTGCAGATCCAGAAGAATCAACAGATGTTCAAGGTAAAGAACAGAAGAAAACACCAGCATTTAAAACTGAAGGTGATTCAGCTACACCAGTAACACCAAGTGCTACTTACCCAGCTAAATTAGTAGATCCAAAAACTGGCGATAAAGTTGACTCTGTAACTGTAGATGGAGAAGGAACTTACACAATCGATCCAGCAACTGGAGAAGTTAAATTCCAACCACTTCCAACATTCACAGGAACAGCTTCAGGTGTTGACGTAACATTAACAGCACCAGTAGGTCAAGATAAAGATGGTCAACCAGTAACAGCGACAGCTACTACAAAATACACTCCAACAGTAACTGCTGTAGAACCAACAGCTAAACCAGCTGACTCTGCAGGAGTACAAGGTGAAACTCAAAAAGGAACTCCTACATTCACAGCAGGAAATGCAGAAGTACCAATTAAAGAAAACTCTGTAAAACTATTAAATCCAGATGGAACAGAAGCAACTGGCCCAGTAGATGCTTTAGATGAAAAAGGTAATAAAGTAGGGGAATACACAGTAAACCCAGCTACAGGTGAAGTAACATTCACACCAACTGATAAATCATATACTGGTAAAGTAACACCAGCTAAAGTTCAAGCTGAAGATAAAAATGGAAGCAAAGTAAACACTACTTACACTCCACACATCGTAGGTGTAACACCAAGTGCAACACCAGCAGAATCTTCAGGTATCCAAGGACAACCACAAGATGGAACTGTATCATTTGCACCTGGTGAAACAACAGTAGAAGGTGAGAAAAAATCAGTACCAATTAAAGCTAACTCAGCGGTTCTTCTTGATAAAGAAGGTAACCCAGTAGCGCCTGGCACTCCAGTAGATGCTTTGGATCCAGAAGGAAACAAAGTAGGGGAATACACAATTGACCCAGCTACTAACAAAGTAACATTCACACCAACGAATAAAGAATACAAAGGTAAAGTACAACCAGCTAAAGTACAAGCAGAAGACGAAAATGGAACAAAAGTTTCAACAACTTACACTCCATCTATCGTAGGTGTCACACCAACTGCTTCACCAGCTGAAACAACTGATGCACAAGGTGTTGAACAATCGAAAGAAGTAACCTTCAAACCTGGTAAAGCAACTGTTAACGGTGTCGAAAAAGAAGTACCACTTGATCCTAACTCATTCACATTATTAGGTGAAGATGGACAACCAGCTACATCAGTACCAGCTAAAAACCCAGCAGGAGATGTTATCGGTACATACACACTTAAAGTTGTAGACGGTAAAGCAACTGCAGTATTTACACCAACTGATAAAACATATGCAGGTGAAGTTGAACCAGTTACTATCCAAGCTAAAGACACAAATGGAACTCCAGTAACAACAACTTATACTCCAAATATCACTCCAGTTGAGCCTACAGGAACTCCAAAATCTACTGAAGGTGCACAAGGACAACCTCAAGAAGGAACTCCAACATTCACACCAGGTGATGCTAAAGTTCCTATGAAGATCGATGCTGAACAACCAGCTAAATTAATCGATCCAGAAACAGGTGAGCCAACCGACAAAACAACAATTCCAGCGAAAGACGCTAACGGAAAAGAAGTTGGTACATACACAATCGATCCAACAACAGGTAAAGTAACATTCACACCAAATAAAGACTTTACGGGTAATCCAGTACCAGCAACAGTTCAAGCCAAAGATGCGAATGGAACTCCAACAACAGCTACTTACTCACCAACTGTTAAACCAGTAACACCAAAAGGTGTAGATACATTCACAAAAGATATCCAAGGAGCGACACAAAAAGGAACTCCTGAATTCAAACCTGGTAAAGCTACAATTGATGGAAAAGAAGTAGAAGTTCCTATCGATACTAAAGAGCCAGCTAAACTAATCGATCCTAAAACTGGTCAACCAGTAGACTCAGTAACAATTGATGGAGAAGGAACTTACACAGTAGATCCAGAAACTGGTGAGGTAACATTTAAGCCAGATCCTCAATTCACAGGAAAAGGAACACCAATCAAAGTTCAACGTAAAGATACAAACGGAACACCTGTAACAGCTGACTATACAGCGGTAGTAGTTCCTGCAGACCCAGACGGAGACCATGTGGCAACTGCGGATATCCAAGGTGCAGAACAAAGTGGAACACCGCAATTCCATGGTGGTAAAGCGAGAATTGGTAATGAAGAAAAAGAAGTACCTATCGATGAAAATGTACCTGCCAAACTAATTGATCCAACTACAGGACAAGAAGTTGATGAAGTTGTTGTTCCAGGAGAAGGAAAATATAAAGTTAATCCTAAAACAGGAGAAATAACATTTACTCCAGAACCACAATTTGTAGGAAAAGCTAAAGGTGTAACCGTACAACGTAGAGATACAAATGGAACACCAGCAACTGGTACATTTACACCAACGGTGGTAGGAACTTCTCCAAAAGCAGAACCAGCTAACTCTAGTGACATTCAAGGTCAAACACAAGAAGAACCAGTTAAATTCACAGGTGGATCAGCGGTTGTTAAAGATCCTGTAACAGGAGCTAAAACAGAAAAATCTGTAGATATCAATCCAGATACTTACACATTATTAGATGAAAAAGGACAACCAGCAGATTCAGTACCAGCTAAAGATCCAGAAGGAAATGTAATTGGTACGTATACACTTAAAAAAGAACCTGGTAAAGATCCAGTTGCAGTATTCACTCCAACAGACAAAACTTACTCAGGACCAGTTAAACCAGTAACAGTTCAAGCGCAAGATACAAATGGAACTCCTGTAACAACAACTTACACTCCAAATATCACGCCTGTTAAACCAACTGCGAAAGGAACAACTTCTGAAGGTGCGCAAGGTCAAGAGCAAAGTGGAACTCCAACATTCACTGAAGGAAACACTAAAACTCCAATTGACCCAACTGTACCAGCTAAATTAATCGATCCAGAAACTGGTGAACCAACTGATGAAACTTCAGTAGAAGTACCAGGAGAAGGAACTTACACAATCAACCCAGAAACTGGTGAAGTAACATTCAAACCAGAACCAAACTTCACAGGTAAAGCACAAGGTATTGAAGTTCAACGTAAAGATACAAACGGAACTCCAGCTACAGCTAAGTACACACCAACAGTTAAACCAGTTACTCCAACATCAGATGATGTAGTATCTGAAGATGTTCAAGGTGCTAAACAAACTGGAACTCCAGTATTTACACCAGGTACAACAACAGTTAATGGTCAAAAAGTAACTGTAGAAATCGATGAAACTGTTAAACCAACATTTGACGATGGAACAACAGAGAAGAAAGTACCAGGAGAAGGAACTTACACTATCGATGAAAAAGGTGTAGTGACATTCACTCCAGAACCACAATTTACAGGTAAAGCTAGTGGTGTAACAGTTAAACGTCTTGACAAAAATGGAACAGAAGTAACTGCGAAATACACACCAACAGTTAAACCAGTAACACCAACTGCTGACGGTGTAACTACAACTGATGTTCAAGGTGCAACTCAAAAAGGAAAACCAGAATTCGAAGCAGGTAAAACAACAGTTAACGGTGTAGAAAAAACTGTAGAACTTGATGATACTAAACCAGCTACATTCGAAGATGGTTCAACTACGAAAGAAGTGCCAGGAGAAGGAACTTACACAGTAGCTCCAGACGGAACTGTAACATTCACTCCAAATAAAGACTTCACAGGTCAAGCTAAAGGTGTAACAGTTAAACGTGTTGACAAAAATGGAACACCAGTAACAGCTACTTACACTCCAGTAGTGTTACCAGTAACGCCAGCAGGTAAAGACGTAACATCAATCGGTGAAAAAGGACAACCTCAATCTGAGACTCCAGTATTCACACCAGGAACTACTAAAGTAAACGGTAAAACTGTAACAGTACCAATCGATGAAAAAGTAGCTCCAACATTTGATGATGGAACAACTGAGAAGAAAGTACCAGGCGAAGGAACTTACACAATCGATAAGAACGGTAAAGTAACCTTCACTCCAGAAAAAGACTTCGTAGGAAAAGCTAAAGGTGTAACAGTTAAACGTGTTGACGAAAACGGAACACCAGTAACAGCTAAATACATACCAACAGTATTAGGTAAAACAACTACAGAAAACGTAGTATCTGAAGGTGCTAAAGGACAACCTCAATCTAATACTCCAGTATTCAAAGGTGATGTTGACACTACAGTAGCTCCAACGTTTAAAGATGGATCAACAACTAAAGAGGTACCAGGAGAAGGAACTTACACAATCGATAAAGATGGTAAAGTAACCTTCACTCCAGAACCAAACTTCGTAGGAAAAGCTACTCCAGTTAAAGTGGTACGTAAGGACAAGAATGGTAAAACAATCAAAGCTTCTTACACTCCAACAGTTCGTCCTGACACTAAATTTGTAGTAGTAGGGAAAGACGGTAAAGAAACTGAACTAATCCCATCTAAAGATGGTAAGAACCCATCAGAAACTATTCCAGGCTACAAACTTGTTAAGACTGAAACGGATGATAAAGGGAATACTAAGCACATCTACGAGCCAGTAACAACTAAACACGTAGATAAGAATGGTAACCCAATTCCAGGAACAACAACAGAAGAAGGAACAAAAGATCCTAAGAAGATTCCAGGATACAAAGTAGTTGAAACTAAGAAACTTCCAAATGGAGATACAGAATATGTATACGAAAAAGTAACGACATCATTCGTAGATACTGACGGACACGAAATCGAGGGAACTACAACTGAGGAAGGATCAACTCCTAAGAAAGATATCCCAGGATACAAATTCGTAGAGACTAGAACTACTGAAGATGGAAATACAGAACATGTATACGAAAAAGTAACTACAACATTCAAAGATAAAGATGGAAATGTAATTCCAGGAAATCCAACTGAAGATGGTGAACAACCTAAGAAAGATATTCCAGGATACCGCTTCGTAGAAACTAAGAAACTTCCAAATGGCGATATCGAACATGTCTACGAAAAAGTAACACAACCAGCTCCAACACCTTCACCTGTTCCTCAACCAAATCCAGGTAAACAAAATACAACTATTTGGACTGATGAGAATGGAAATCCATTGAAACCAACTGAGCCAGGTTCTAAAGAACCAGGAACAATTCCAGGTTACGAATATGTGAAGACTGTAACGGATCCAGCTGGAACTATCAAGCATATCTTCAGAAAAGTTGAAATGCCAACTCCAGTTGATCCAAGTCAACCAGTACAACCAGTTGAGCCAGCTACTCCAGCAATGCCTGAACAGCCAGCTAAACCTCAAGTACCGGCTACTCCAGCACAACCAGCACAACCAACAGCAGTCAAAGAAGCTGAAGGTAAGCGTGAATTGCCAAATACTGGTACAGAAGACCATGCTAACCTTGCAGCACTTGGACTTCTCGGAGTATTGAGTGGATTTGGTCTTGTAGCTCGCAAGAAGAAAGAAGACTAAGCTTTCTGATTGATATGATTTGTTTGTAATGAACATATCATCCCTAAAGCTGATGAATCGAATGATTCATCAGCTTTTTGCTGTTGTTACCAGAGTTACAAAGTGGAAATAGAAATCAGGCTCTTATACTCTTCGAGAATCTTTTCAAACCACGTCAGCTTCGCCTTGTCGTAAGTATGGTTACTGACTTCGTCAGTCTTATCTGCAACCTCAAAACAGTGTTTTGAGCTGACTTCGTCAGTTCTATCCACAACCTCAAAACACTGTTTTGAGCAACCTACGGTTAACTTCCTAGTTTGCTCTTTGATTTTCATTGAGTATCAGTTGGGGAATATTGGTTATACTTTCTTCTTTTTGAGAAAATATGGTATAATAGAGAGTAAAAACTTTGAAAGAAAGAAAAAGATGAATTTAAAAGATTACATTGCAACAATTGAAAATTATCCAAAGGAAGGAATTACCTTCCGCGATATCAGTCCTTTGATGGCTGATGGGAATGCTTATAGCTACGCTGTTCGTGAAATCGTTCAGTATGCTACTGATAAGAAAATCGACATGATTGTAGGTCCTGAGGCTCGTGGTTTTATCGTAGGCTGTCCAGTTGCCTTTGAGTTGGGAATTGGTTTTGCACCTGTTCGTAAACCAGGTAAATTGCCACGCGAAGTCATTTCTGCTGACTATGAAAAAGAGTACGGTGTTGATACCTTGACTATGCATGCTGACGCTATCAAGCCAGGTCAACGAGTTCTTATCGTGGATGACCTCTTGGCAACAGGTGGAACTGTTAAGGCAACTATCGAGATGATTGAAAAACTTGGTGGTGTTGTAGCAGGTTGTGCTTTCCTTGTTGAATTGGATGAATTGAACGGCCGTGAAAAAATCGGTGACTACGATTACAAAGTTCTTATGCATTATTAATGAAAAACAGTCCCTAGGGCTGTTTTCTCTACATTAGGATATAAAAATAGACTATAGCTAGTTAGAGAAAAAGTATAATTGAAAACTATATCTTCTTGCAGTATAATAAAAGGACTAAGTG
Organism: Streptococcus mitis; assembly: GCF_946188615.1. Lineage (GTDB taxonomy): Bacteria > Bacillota > Bacilli > Lactobacillales > Streptococcaceae > Streptococcus > Streptococcus mitis_BZ. Next base: position 32,457 of record NZ_CAMHVK010000011.1, on the reverse strand, counting down.
TTTGAGATTTGACTTCAAACATATGCAATGATTCCTGAAAGAATACAGTTAGGAGAAGGTTATGCCGATTCGAATTGATAAAAAATTACCAGCTGTTGAGATTTTACGGATAGAGAATATCTTTGTCATGGATGATCAACGTGCTGCCCACCAAGATATTCGTCCCTTGAAGATTTTGATCTTAAATCTCATGCCTAAAAAAATGGTGACAGAGACCCAGTTGTTGCGCCATTTGGCTAATACACCCCTGCAACTGGATATTGATTTTCTCTATATGGAAAGCCACCGTTCTAAGACAACTCGTTCAGAGCACATGGAGACCTTCTATAAAACTTTTCCTGAAGTTAAGGACGAGTATTTTGATGGGATGATTATCACGGGTGCTCCAGTTGAGCATTTACCATTTGAGGAAGTGGACTATTGGGAGGAATTCAGTCAGGTAATCGAGTGGTCCAAGACCCATGTCTATTCGACCCTTCATATCTGTTGGGGTGCTCAGGCGGGACTCTATCTGCGTTATGGAGTGGAAAAATACCAGATGGACAGTAAGTTATCGGGTATCTATCCTCAGGACACCTTAAAGGAAGGTCACCTTCTCTTTAGAGGCTTTGACGATAGCTATGTATCCCCTCATTCACGGCACACGGAGATTTCTAAGGAAGAAGTCTTAAACAAAACCAATCTCGAGATTTTATCAGAGGGTCCTCAGGTTGGAGTTTCGATTTTGGCTAGTCGTGATTTACGAGAAATTTATAGTTTTGGGCATTTGGAATATGATCGTGATACCTTGGCAAATGAATATTTCCGAGATCGTGATGCAGGTCTAGATCCACATATTCCAGAAAATTACTTTAAGGATGACGATGTCAACCAGACACCTTGTCTTTGTTGGTCTTCATCAGCAGCCCTCTTTTTCAGTAACTGGGTGAACTATGCCGTCTATCAGGAAACCCCTTTTGACTGGAGAAAAATAGAAGATGATGCTTCTGCATTTGGGTATTTATAAGAGGAATTATGACATATTTAGACGCTTTTAAATCAGGGAACTTGGTTTTACCGAGTGCCCTGCTCTTGCATTTTAAGGAACTCTTTCCTTCTAGCGACGATTTTCTGGTCTGGCAATTTTTCTATTTGCAAAATACGACAGGCTTAGAAGAAATGTCCCCAAGCCAGATTGCTGAAAGGATTGGCAAGGAAATTTCGGAAGTCAATCAGGCTATTTCCAATTTGACGGAGAGGGGACTGCTTCAGTATCGAACCATCGAATTGAATGGTGAAATCGAATTGCTTTTTGATGCTAGTTTGGCATTGGAACGTTTGGATGACCTGCTTGGAGCAGTTCATTCAAGTTCAGAGCAGTTGACACCTCAAAATCAACTTAAGGATTTGGTGGAAACCTTCCAGCAGGAGTTGGGGCGCTTATTGACCCCTTTTGAGATTGAGGATTTGACCAAGACTCTTAAGGAAGATGGAACCAGTGCTGACTTGATTAAGGAAGCTCTTCGTGAAGCGATTTTGAATGGAAAACCAAACTGGAAGTACATTCAGGCGATTTTGAGAAATTGGCGCCATGAAGGCATCAAAAGTGTGACCCAAATAGAGGCCAAGCGGGCAGAGAGAGAAGCAAGCAATCCTCAGTTGACACAGGTATCTGCAGATTTTAGAAATGCTATGGATCTTTGGAAGGATTAATCGTTGGAAGCAGGCTTGAAATCCGAGTAAGATTTGCAAGCTGTGTCTAATTGTGATAAAATAAATAGAAAATAAATTGAAAAAAGAGGTATGTGAAATGTCACGTAAACCATTTATCGCTGGTAACTGGAAAATGAACAAAAATCCAGAAGAAGCTAAAGCATTTGTTGAAGCAGTTGCATCAAAACTTCCTTCATCAGATCTTGTTGAAGCAGGTATCGCAGCTCCAGCTCTTGATTTGACAACTGTTCTTGCTGCTGCAAAAGGTTCAAACCTTAAAGTTGCTGCTCAAAACTGCTACTTTGAAAATGCAGGTGCTTTCACTGGTGAAACAAGCCCACAAGTTTTGAAAGAAATCGGTACTGATTACGTTGTTATCGGTCACTCAGAACGCCGTGACTACTTCCATGAAACTGACGAAGATATCAACAAAAAAGCAAAAGCAATCTTTGCGAACGGTATGCTTCCAATCATCTGTTGTGGTGAGTCACTTGAAACTTACGAAGCTGGTAAAGCTGCTGAATTTGTAGGTGCTCAAGTATCTGCTGCATTGGCTGGATTGACTGCTGAACAAGTTGCTGCATCAGTTATCGCTTATGAGCCAATCTGGGCTATCGGTACTGGTAAATCAGCTTCACAAGACGACGCACAAAAAATGTGTAAAGTTGTTCGTGACGTTGTAGCTGCTGACTTTGGTCAAGAAGTTGCGGACAAAGTTCGTGTTCAATACGGTGGTTCTGTTAAACCTGAAAACGTTGCTTCATACATGGCTTGCCCAGACGTTGACGGTGCCCTTGTTGGTGGTGCGTCACTTGAAGCAGAAAGCTTCTTGGCTTTGCTTGACTTTGTAAAATAATTAGTAAGTAGCAAAAGCTAGGTGGAACAGCATTGATATGTCTGTTCCATTTTTTATAGGAGATGAAAGATTGAAAACAAAGATTGGAAAAATTGGATTAGCAAGTGCCTTTTTGCTTGGATTGATAGTTAATCAGGTGGCTGCAAATGAAGCTGAAGCGAAAGCATCTTCGGAAGAAAGCAGTGTTCAAGCTTCTGCTAGCAAGGTAGAAGAAAAGAAACCAGAAACGACTACAAGTCAAAAAGAAGAAGAGAAAAAGGTTGAGACTTCTTCTAGTCAGCGTCCAGAGAAAAAGGAAGAAGTAAAAGAGACGCGAGCTAGTAGTCAGAAAGAAGAAAGTAAGCCAAATTCAACATCAGCACATTGGGAAGGTGACTTCTATGTAAAAGCAGATGGTTCAAAAGCTAAGAGTGAATGGATTTTCGATACTAGCTACAATAGTTGGTTCTATATAAAAGCAGATGGTCGTTATGCCCAAAAAGAATGGCATGGAAACTACTACCTCAAAGCAGGTGGATACATGGCTAAAAATGAATGGGTTTACGATAACAATTATAAGAGCTGGTTCTACCTCAAGGCAGATGGTTCTTATGCAGAACAAGAATGGCAGAAAATCAATGGCAAATGGTACTATTTTAAGAAGTGGGGCTATATGGCTAAAAGTCAGTGGCAAGGAAATTATTTCTTGAATGGTCAAGGTGCCATGATGCAAAACGAATGGCTTTACGATAATCATTATAAGAGTTGGTTCTATCTTAAGGCAGATGGTTCTTATGCTAATGAACAGTGGCAAAAGATTGATGGCAAGTGGTATTATTTCAAGAAGTGGGGCTATATGGCTCAAGATGAGTGGCATGGAAACTACTATCTTACTGAAAGTGGTGTCATGGCAACAGGTGAGTTAATCATGGACGATACTCGTTATACTTTTGCTGATTCAGGGGAACTGAAAGAAAAGAAAGCCTTGAATGTTGGTTGGGTTTATCGAAATGGACACCGTTATTTCTTTAACCATCGTGAAGAACAGGTCGGAACTGACCGTGCTAAGAAGGTTATTGATGTCAGTGAGCATAATGGCCGCATTAGTGATTGGAAAAAGGTTATCCAGGAAAATGGAGTTGATGGTGTTATTGTGCGCTTAGGATACAGCGGTGTAGAAGATAAGGAATTGGCACATAATATTCAAGAATTTAATCGACTAGGTATTCCTTATGGTGTTTATCTTTATACCTATGCAGAAAATGAAACAGATGCTGAGAATGATGCCAAACAGACTATTGAACTCTTGAAGAAATACAAGATGAACTTATCTTATCCAATCTACTATGATGTTGAAAACTGGGAGTATGAAAATAAATCTAAGAAAGCTCCAGCAGATACAGACACTTGGGTTAAAATTATCAATAAGTATATGGAAACCATGAAGCATGCTGGTTACCAAAACGTGAAAGTTTATAGCTATCGTCAACTTTTGCAAACTCGTTTGAATCATCCAAATATTTTACAACATGTAAACTGGGTTGCAGCTTATACGGATGCGCTTGATTGGAACAATCCTCATTATTCAGGAGAAAAAGGATGGCAATATACTTCATCTGACTCTCTTAAAGGGATACGAGGACAGGTTGATGTCAGTGTCTGGTATTAAGATGTAAAATGAGAAAAGAGCCTACAAATTGTATACTCTTTTTCTTTATTTTATAGCTGTTAAGAGAGTTTGAAAGTGACTAGGTTTTATTCTAAAAAAATCTTAAATTATCAGTCTATTGCAACTTTTCTCATGTGAGTCATTTGGCTTGCTATTGGTTTTCCTTAGTAGTATACTAAGGTAGTAATCATTAAGAAGTGGTTACAAATAATAATGAATGAGGTAAAATAAAATGGTAGAATTGAAAAAAGAAGCAGTAAAAGACGTAACATCATTAACAAAAGCAGCGCCAGTAGCATTGGCAAAAACAAAGGAAGTATTGAACCAAGCTGTTGCTGATTTGTATGTAGCTCACGTTGCTTTGCACCAAGTGCACTGGTACATGCGTGGTCGTGGTTTCCTTGTATGGCATCCAAAAATGGATGAGTATATGGAAGCTCTTGATGGTCAATTGGATGAAATCAGTGAGCGTTTGATCACACTTGGTGGTAGCCCATTCTCTACATTGACAGAATTCCTTCAAAACAGTGAAATCGAAGAAGAAGCTGGTGAATACCGTAATGTTGAAGAAAGCTTGGAACGTGTCCTTGCTATCTACCGTTACTTGTCAGAACTCTTCCAAAAAGGTTTGGATGTTACTGATGAAGAAGGTGACGATGTGACAAACGGTATCTTTACAGATGCTAAAACTGAAACTGATAAAACAATCTGGATGCTTGCCGCAGAACTTGGACAAGCACCTGGTTTGTAAGAAATAGAATAATCATATAAAAATCTGTAGGATGCCTCTTACAGATTTTTTTCTATTCTGTAAGCTATTCCAAACCAGTCTTTTTTTGAGTTTTTTGATAAAATAGTACTATCAGTGAAAAGGATGGAAGCATGACTAAGAAAATTGTAGCTATTTGGGCCCAGGATGAAGAGGGTGTGATTGGGAAGGACAATCGTCTGCCTTGGTATTTGCCAGCAGAATTGCAACACTTTAAAGAAACAACTCTGAATCATGCTATCTTGATGGGGCGCGTGACCTTTGATGGGATGGGGCGTCGCTTGCTTCCAAAACGGGAGACCTTGATTTTGACACGTAATTCAGAAGAAAAGATAGACGGGGTTACTATTTTTTATGATGTCCAGTCTGTCTTGGACTGGTATCAGGCTCAAGAAAACAATCTCTATATTATTGGTGGAAAGCAGATTTTTCAGGCTTTTGAACCCTACCTTGATGAAGTGATTGTGACTCAAATTCATGCTCGGGTGGAGGGAGATACTTATTTCCCTGAAGAGTTTGACTTGTCCCTTTTTGAGACGGTTTCAAGCAAATCTTATACCAAAGATGAGAAGAATCCTTATGATTTTACCATCCAATACCGCAAGAGAAAGGAAGTCTAATGGAACGTAGTATATTTGGTTTTTTCACAGCCATGCTGTGTTTGGTCTGCTTGCTTGCAGGAGCACAGGCTTTTCGTAAAAAGCGCTATGGACTTTCTGTCCTGCTCTGGTTAAATGCCTTTACCAATTTGGTCAATAGTATCCATGCTTTTTACATGACCTTATTTTAGATAGAATGACAGTATAGAATAGAACGGAAGGAAATCATGCCTACAAATAGGAATAATGATATGATGGTTTATTGCTCATTTTGGGGCAAAAGCCAAGAAGAAGTACAAAAAATAATCGCTGGCAACAATGCCTTTATCTGTAATGAATGTGTGGAGTTGGCCCAGGAAATCATTCGTGAGGAGTTGGCGGAAGAAGTCTTGGCAGACTTGTCTGAGGTACCAAAACCAATTGAACTCCTCCATATCTTGAACCACTATGTAATTGGTCAAGATCGTGCCAAGCGTGCCTTGGCAGTGGCGGTTTACAACCACTACAAACGTATCAATTTTCACGATACGCGAGAAGAGTCAGAAGATGTAGATTTGCAGAAGTCAAACATCTTGATGATTGGCCCAACTGGTTCAGGGAAAACTTTCCTTGCTCAGACCTTGGCTAAGAGCTTGAATGTACCTTTTGCGATTGCGGATGCAACAGCTCTTACTGAGGCTGGTTATGTGGGTGAGGACGTGGAAAATATCCTCCTCAAACTATTGCAGGCTGCTGACTTTAACATTGAACGTGCAGAGCGTGGCATTATCTATGTGGATGAAATTGACAAGATTGCTAAGAAGAGCGAGAACGTATCGATCACACGTGACGTTTCTGGTGAAGGGGTGCAACAAGCCCTTCTTAAGATTATCGAGGGAACAGTTGCCAGCGTACCGCCTCAAGGTGGACGTAAACATCCACAACAAGAGATGATTCAAGTGGATACTAAAAATATCCTCTTCATCGTGGGTGGTGCCTTTGATGGTATTGAAGAAATCGTCAAACAACGTCTGGGTGAAAAGGTTATCGGATTTGGTCAAAACAATAAAGCGATTGATGAAAACAGCTCTTACATGCAAGAAATCATCGCAGAAGATATTCAAAAATTTGGTATTATCCCTGAGTTGATTGGACGTTTGCCTGTCTTTGCTGCTCTTGAGCAATTGACGGTTGATGACTTGGTTCGTATCTTGAAAGAGCCAAGAAATGCCTTGGTTAAACAATATCAAACCTTGCTTTCTTATGATGATGTCGAGTTGGAATTTGACGACGAAGCCCTTCAAGAAATCGCCAATAAGGCCATCGAACGGAAGACAGGTGCGCGTGGTCTTCGCTCAATTATTGAAGAAACCATGCTAGACGTCATGTTTGAAGTACCGAGTCAGGAAAATGTGAAATTGGTTCGCATCACAAAAGAAGCTGTCGATGGAACGGATAAACCAATCTTGGAAACAGCCTAGAGGTGACTATGGAAATCAATACACACAATGCTGAAATCTTGCTCAGTGCGGCGAATAAATCCCACTACCCACAGGATGAACTGCCAGAGATTGCCCTAGCAGGGCGTTCAAATGTTGGCAAGTCTAGCTTTATCAACACCATGCTGAACCGCAAGAATCTAGCCCGAACATCAGGTAAACCTGGTAAAACCCAGCTTCTCAACTTCTTTAATATCGATGATAAGATGCGCTTTGTGGATGTGCCTGGTTATGGCTATGCCCGTGTTTCTAAAAAGGAACGTGAAAAGTGGGGGAGCATGATTGAGGAGTACCTAACGACTCGGGAAAATCTCCGTGCAGTGGTCAGTCTAGTTGACCTTCGTCATGACCCGTCAGCAGATGATGTGCAGATGTACGAATTTCTTAAGTATTATGAGATTCCAGTCATCATTGTGGCGACCAAGGCAGACAAGATTCCACGTGGTAAATGGAACAAGCACGAATCAGCAATCAAAAAGAAATTAAACTTTGACCCAAGTGACGACTTTATCCTCTTTTCATCTGTCAGCAAGGCAGGGATGGATGAAGCTTGGGATGCAATCTTAGAAAAATTGTGAGGAAAAGAAAATGGCAAAAACAATTCATACAGACAAAGCTCCAAAGGCTATTGGACCATATGTTCAAGGAAAAATCGTTGGCAACCTTTTGTTTGCTAGTGGTCAAGTTCCCCTATCTCCTGAAACTGGGGAAATCGTTGGAGAAACGATCCAAGAACAGACAGAACAAGTCTTGAAAAACATCGGTGCTATTTTGGCAGAGGCAGGAACTGACTTTGACCATGTTGTCAAAACAACTTGTTTCTTGAGTGATATGAACGACTTTGTTCCTTTTAACGAGGTTTACCAAACGGCCTTTAAAGAGGAATTTCCAGCTCGTTCAGCTGTGGAGGTAGCTCGTCTTCCTCGTGATGTAAAAGTCGAAATCGAAGTCATCGCAGAGATTGGATAAGCTAGTTGAAGTTTGGTTCTGCCAAACTTCTTTTGATATAAGGAGAAAAAGATGACAAAGAAACAACTTCACTTGGTGATTGTGACAGGAATGAGTGGTGCAGGGAAAACAGTTGCCATTCAGTCCTTCGAAGATTTGGGTTATTTTACTATTGATAATATGCCTCCAGCTCTCTTGCCTAAGTTTTTGCAGTTGGTGGAAACAAAGGAAGACGACCATAAGTTGGCCTTGGTAGTAGATATGCGTAGCCGTTCTTTCTTCTCAGAGATTCAAGATGTTTTGGATGAGTTGGAAAACAAGGAAGAACTGGACTTTAAAATTCTCTTTTTGGATGCAGCTGATAAGGAATTGGTCGCTCGTTACAAGGAAACCAGACGGAGTCACCCACTAGCTGCAGATGGACGAATTTTGGATGGCATCAAGCTGGAACGTGAGCTCTTGGCACCTTTGAAAAATATGAGTCAAAATGTGGTGGATACGACTGAACTCACTCCACGTGAGCTGCGTAAAACCCTTGCAGAGCAGTTTTCTGATCAGGAACAATCCCAGTCTTTCCGTATCGAAGTCATGTCTTTCGGCTTTAAATATGGAATCCCGATTGATGCAGATTTAGTCTTTGATGTCCGATTCTTGCCAAATCCCTACTATCTACCAGAACTGAGAAACCAAACGGGTGTGGATGAACCAGTTTATGACTATGTCATGAATCATCCTGAGTCAGAAGATTTTTATCAACATTTGTTGGCCTTGATTGAGCCAATTTTGCCAAGTTACCAGAAGGAAGGTAAGTCCGTTTTGACCATTGCTATGGGATGTACGGGTGGACAACACCGTAGTGTTGCTTTTGCTAAACGCTTGGCGCAGGACTTATCCAAGAATTGGCCTGTTAATGAAGGGCACCGTGACAAAGACCGAAGAAAGGAAACGGTAAACCGTTCATGAGAAAACCAAAGATAACGGTGATTGGTGGAGGGACTGGAATCCCCGTCATTCTAAAAAGTCTGCGGGAAAAAGATGTGGAAATCGCTGCTATCGTAACGGTGGCGGATGATGGTGGTTCTTCAGGTGAACTCAGAAAAAATATGCAGCAGTTGACACCGCCAGGCGATCTCCGCAATGTACTTGTAGCCATGTCGGATATGCCTAAGTTTTATGAGAAAGTCTTTCAGTATCGCTTCTCTGAAGATGCTGGAGCCTTTGCTGGCCATCCATTGGGCAATCTCATTATCGCTGGCCTGTCAGAAATGCAGGGTTCGACCTACAATGCCATGCAGTTGCTGAGCAAATTTTTCCATACAACTGGAAAGATTTATCCTTCCAGTGACCATCCTTTGACCCTACACGCAGTCTTTCAGGATGGGACAGAGGTGGCTGGAGAGAGTCATATTGCAGACCATCCAGGCATGATTGACCATGTCTATGTGACCAATACCCTTAACGATGATACGCCTCTGGCTAGCCGTCGAGTGGTGCAGACCATTCTTGAAAGTGACATGATTGTCCTCGGACCTGGTTCTCTCTTTACCTCGATTTTGCCCAATATCGTGATTAAGGAAATCGGGCAGGCGCTTTTGGAAACCAAGGCAGAAATCGCCTATGTCTGCAATATCATGACCCAACGTGGGGAGACGGAACACTTTACAGATAGTGACCATGTGGAAGTCTTGCATCGTCACCTTGGCCGACCTTTTATCGACACTGTCTTGGTGAATATCGAAAAAGTGCCTCAGGAATACATGAATTCCAACCGTTTTGATGAATACTTGGTGCAGGTGGAACATGATTTTGCTGGTCTTTGTAAGCAAGTTCCGCGTGTGATTTCATCCAACTTCCTTCGTCTGGAAAATGGGGGTGCCTTCCACGATGGAGATTTGATCGTGGATGAGTTGATGCGCATTATAAAGGTGAGAAAATGAGTTTCACAGTAGCAGTAAAAGAAGAAATTCTAGGTCAGCACCATCTGAGCCGGCATGAATTATCTGCCATTATCAAGATGTCTGGTAGCATCGGTCTTTCGACTTCGGGCTTGACCTTGTCTGTCGTGACAGAAAATGCCAAACTGGCTCGGCACCTCTATGAGTCCTTTCTCCATTTCTACGAAATCAAATCGGAAATCCGACACCACCAACGGAGTAATCTCCGCAAGAATCGGGTCTATACTGTTTTTACAGATGAAAAGGTGCAGGACTTGCTGAGTGATTTGCACTTGGCAGACTCCTTCTTTGGTCTGGAAACAGGTATTGACGAGGAGATTTTATCAGACGAGGAAGCAGGCCGTGCTTATCTCTGTGGTGCTTTCTTGGCAAATGGAAGCATTCGTGACCCTGAGTCAGGTAAGTACCAGTTGGAAATCAGTTCTGTTTATCTGGACCACGCGCAAGGGATTGCCTCTCTTCTCCAGCAGTTTTTACTGGATGCTAAGGTTCTTGAGCGTAAGAAGGGGGCTGTGACCTATCTCCAGCGAGCCGAAGATATTATGGACTTCTTGATTGTCATCGGAGCCATGAAGGCGCGTGATGATTTTGAGCGAGTTAAGATTTTACGAGAAACCCGTAACGACCTTAATCGTGCTAATAATGCTGAAACGGCGAATATTGCTCGGACAGTTTCTGCCAGCATGAAGACTATCAACAATATCAGCAAAATCAAAGATATCATGGGCCTAGAAAATCTACCAGTAGATTTGCAGGAGGTAGCGCAGTTGCGAATTCAGCACCCAGATTACTCTATCCAGCAGTTAGCAGATAGTCTCAGCACTCCTCTGACCAAAAGTGGTGTTAACCACAGACTCAGAAAAATCAATAAGATAGCCGATGAGTTATAAAGATATAAAACACCTCTTTCTTGACAATTAAATAGAGTATGTGAGATAATAAAGGGGAATTGAGAAGTTCTAGCATTTTAGTGCTAACAGAAATCCCCTCGGTACTGCAATACTGAGGGGATTTTTTTCTGGGTTAGATAGCACTAACCAGGAAGGTTACTTGTCGAAGTGATCGTCTAACCAACGAGTCACCAGCCATGAGATGATACTCTCGATGACTGCGATAAGTACTATTTTGAGAAGTTCTAGCATCTGTAATACCTCCTTTTCCAAGGCGTATTGTTAGTGCCGTCCCTATTATATCACATGTTTTATCAGTTTGATAGGCATTTTTATTTTTGTTAAAGAAGGGGGAAATATGAGCTAACAAATTAGCCGATGAACTATAAAACCACGAATCCTATGTGACTCGTGGTTCTTTTTTATAAACTAGTAGAGTGTTTTGGTTGTACTTTTTGCTCTGGGTCAATGTAGTTGATGGCATTGTTAACAGCGGTTGGTGCTTCTCCAAGCCCTGTCGCAATCAAGTCAATTTTTCCGTCATAGTAGCAACAGTCACCGATAGCATAGATACCTGCTTGGCTAGATTCTTGCTTGCTGTTGACGATAATCTTGTGGCGGTTGAGGTCCAGACCCCAGTTTTTAAGGTTACCAACAGAAGATTTGAAACCATAGTTGACAAAGAGGTGGTCTAGGTCAATAGTGTCTGTTTCATCAGATTTTACTTTTGTGATTTCAAGTTTATCGAGAGTTTTCCCATCTCCAAGGAGTTGGCTAGGGACGAATGGTGTCTTGATGGTCACAGAAGATTCCTGCAAGGCTTGGACACTGTGTTCCAAGGCACGGAAATTATCTCTGCGGTGAACAAGGGTAGTTGGTGCAATTTTTTCAAAAGCCAAAGCCCAATCCACAGCCGAGTCTCCTCCACCAAGAATCGTCACTTTCTTACCAGCATATTGCTGGATGTTGGAAACGTGGTAGTGGATATTTTCATAGTCTTCAACGCCTTCTAGTTCCAGAGGACGTGGTTTGAAGGCACCGCCCCCCATAGCGATGATAACAGTTTTAGACAGGTGACTTCCTTTAGAAGTTGTAATTACAAAGCCTTCTTCTTGTTTTTCAATCTCAAGAACCGTTTCATTGAGATGAATAGGGGTATCAAAGCCGTTTAACTGTTCAATCAAGCGGTTGGTCAACTCTTCTCCAGTCAGGTTTGGGAAACCTGGTACGTCTAGGATTTCCTTTTCAGGATAGAGAATAGCAGGCTGTCCACCTAGTTGGGGAAGAGAGTCGATGATTTGGACCTTGGCTTGGCGTAGGTGGGCATAGAAGGCTGCAAAAAGCCCGACGGGACCACCACCTACAATGGTAATATCATAGAGTTGAGACATGGTTTCTCCTTTGTTTTTTCTAGTCATACTCTTCGAAAATCAAATTCAAACCACGTCAGCGTCGCCTTACCGTACTCAAGTACAGCCTGCGGCTAACTTCCTAGTTTGCTCTTTGATTTTCATTGAGTATCAGTTTATTTTATCATATTTTTTCTTTAATTTAAAATGAAGTAGGATAGGGAAAAAAATGCCAGAAAAATGGTATAATAGAAAGGAACGTGTTTGGACAGAGAGGAGACAGCAGATGAACTTTCAACAATTATCCAACCTGCAATATTGGACTAGCTTGTTTTCTAGTCCTTGGAGTATTGCCATCAATGTGTTTGATATTTTGATTGTGGCCTATATTTTATATCGTTTTACAAAAGCTATAGCTGGTACCAAGATTATGATTTTGGTGCGGGGGGTTGTGATCTTTGTATTAGCCCAGGTTGTGGCCAATATCCTTGGTTTAACAACGATTTCTTGGTTGATTAATCAGATTATCACCTATGGAGTCATTGCTGCAGTTGTGATCTTCTCTCCAGAGATTCGGACTGGTTTGGAACGTTTGGGAAGGGCGACAGATTTCTTTTCTACTGCTCAAATTAGTGCAGAGGAGCAAATGATTCGTGCCTTTGTCAAGTCGGTTGAATATATGAGTCCTCGTAAGATTGGTGCTCTGGTTGCCATCCAACGAGTTCGGACCTTGCAAGAATACATTGCGACAGGGATTCCTTTGGATGCCAATATTTCAGCTGAACTCCTTATTAATATCTTTATCCCCAACACTCCCCTACACGATGGTGCTGTGATTATCAGAGAAAATCGGATTGCAGTCACCTCTGCCTATCTACCCTTAACAGAAAGCACAGGGATTTCAAAGGAATTTGGGACCAGACACCGGGCGGCTATCGGTTTGTCAGAAGTATCCGATGCCTTGACCTTCATCGTCTCAGAGGAAACAGGTGGCATTTCTATTACCTATAACGGTGTTTTCAAGCACGACTTGACGATTGAAGAATTTGAAGCAGAGCTACGAGCAATTCTTTTGCCAGCCGTTGAGGAAAAAGTCAGTTTCAAGGACCGTTTGTTAGGAGGTTGGAAATATGAGAAAAAATAGTCTATACATCATTTCATCTCTCTTTTTTGCTTGTATCTTATTCATCTATGCAACGTCAACCAACTTTCAAAATAGTAATACCGCAAGGCAGGTTAAATCAGAAACTTACACCAATACGATAACGAACGTTCCTATCGTTATTCACTATGATAATGACCAGTATTTCATTAGTGGATTTGCATCAGAGGTTTCAGTTGTGCTGACAGGAGCCAATCGTGTGACCTTGGCCAGCGAAATGCAGGAAAGTACTCGTAAGTTTAAGGTAACTGCTGATTTGACGGATGCCAGTGTTGGAACGATTGAAGTTCCCTTGAATATTGAAAATCTTCCAAGCGGATTGACTGCTGTGGCAACGCCTCAAAAGATCACAGTGAAAGTTGGGAAGAAGGTTAAGCGAGATGGGATGATTGTTGTGCCACAAGTTGACCAAAGCCAGATTGATTCCAAGCTACAAATTGATAGTGTAACCGTGTCAAATGAACGGGTCTCTGTCACAACTGACCAAGAAACACTAGCTAAAATTGATCGTATTATTGCGCTTTTACCAACCAGCGAACGCATAACAGGTAATTACAGTGGTTCAGTACCTTTGCAGGCAATCGACCGTAATGGTGTTGTCTTACCAGCGGTGATTACTCCATTTGATACGACAATGAAGGTCACTACAAAACCTGTGGGTACAAGTTCAAACACATCAAATTCAACTACAAGCAGTTCGTCGGAGACATCTTCGTCAACGAAAGCAACTAGTTCAAAAACGAATTAAAAATAGGAAAAGGATTTTATAAAAATGGGTAAATATTTTGGGACTGATGGAGTCCGTGGAGAAGCTAACGTAGAACTAACACCAGAATTGGCTTTTAAACTAGGACGTTTTGGAGGCTATGTTCTTAGTCAACATGAAACGGAAGCACCGAAAGTCTTTGTAGGACGTGACACACGTATTTCAGGGGAAATGCTAGAATCTGCTTTGGTGGCAGGTCTCCTCTCTGTAGGGATTCACGTCTACAAACTTGGTGTCCTTGCAACACCAGCAGTAGCTTACTTGGTAAAAACTGAAGGAGCAAGTGCTGGTGTCATGATTTCTGCTAGCCACAACCCAGCCCTTGATAATGGAATTAAGTTCTTTGGCGGTGATGGCTTCAAACTAGATGATGAAAAAGAAGCAGAAATTGAAGCCTTGTTAGATGCTGCAGAAGATACTCTTCCTCGTCCAAGTGCTGAAGGCTTGGGAACCTTGGTAGATTATCCAGAAGGCTTGCGTAAGTATGAGGGCTACCTTGTCTCAACTGGAACTCCTCTTGATGGAATGAAGGTTGCCTTGGATACAGCCAATGGTGCCGCTTCTACAAGTGCCCGTCAAATCTTTGCAGACCTTGGAGCTCAATTAACTGTTATAGGGGAAACACCAGATGGTCTTAATATCAACCTTAATGTTGGTTCAACACACCCAGAAACCCTTCAAGAAGTGGTCAAAGAAAGTGGATCAGCTATTGGTTTGGCCTTTGACGGAGACAGTGACCGCTTGATTGCTGTTGATGAAAATGGGGATATCGTTGATGGTGATAAAATCATGTACATCATCGGGAAATACCTTTCTGAAAAAGGACAATTGGCTCAAAATACAATCGTGACAACTGTTATGTCTAACCTTGGTTTCCACAAGGCCTTGGACCGTGAAGGCATTAACAAGGCAGTCACTGCAGTTGGCGACCGCTACGTTGTTGAAGAAATGAGAAAATCAGGTTACAACCTCGGTGGTGAACAGTCTGGTCACGTCATCTTGATGGACTACAATACAACAGGTGATGGCCAATTATCTGCTGTTCAATTGACAAAAATCATGAAGGAAACTGGTAAGAGCTTGTCAGAGTTGGCCGCAGAAGTAACCATCTATCCACAAAAATTAGTCAATATCCGAGTGGAAAATGCCATGAAGGAAAAGGCTATGGAAGTGCCAGCTATCAAGGATATCATCGAGAAGATGGAAGAAGAAATGGCAGGGAATGGCCGTATCCTAGTACGCCCAAGTGGAACAGAGCCCCTCTTGCGTGTTATGGCAGAAGCGCCTACAACAGAAGAAGTGGACTACTATGTTGATACCATCGCAGACGTAGTTCGAGCTGAAATCGGGATTGACTAAATCCGAGAAAACTAGATGAAAATAAAAAATTATGGTACAATAGCTTATAATATTGTAGCCGAGGGAGAAAGACATGAATCTTAAACGTGAACAAGAATTTGTCAGTCAGTATCATTTTGATGCGCGTAATTTTGAATGGGAAAATGAAAATGGAACTCCTGAAACTAAGGTGGATGTGAACTTCCAATTACTCCAACATGACCAAGAAAATCAAGTGACATCTTTAGTGGTTGTCTTAAGTTTTATGATTGTCTTTGACAAATTTGTTATCAGTGGAACGATTTCCCAAGTTAACCATGTGGAAGGTCGTATTGTAAATGAACCAAGTGAGTTTAATCAAGAGGAAGTTGAAACTTTGGCTCGTCCATGTTTGAACATGCTCAACCGTTTGACTTACGAAGTAACTGAAATTGCATTAGACTTACCAGGAATCAATTTGGAGTTCTAATATGAAATTAGCTGTTATCACAGATTCCTCTGCCTATCTCAGTGCAGAGACCCTGCAAAGAGAAGATTTATATGTCTTGGATATTCCTGTCAATATTGATGGTGAGGAGTATGTCGAGGGTATTAATCTGACTGCTGAGGAATTTTACCAAAAAATGGCTCAGGCTTCTGAATTGCCTAAGACCAGTCAACCAAGTATTGCCAAGTTAGATGAGATTCTAATTTCGCTCAAAGAACAAGGTTATACACATGCTTTGGGGCTTTTCCTATCTTCTGGAATTTCAGGTTTTTACCAAAATATCCAGTACATGGTCGATGATTATGAGGGCTTAACCATTGCCTTCCCAGACACTTTGATTACAAGTGCTCCTCTGGGTATCATGGTTGAAAGTGTCTTTAACTGGCGAGACCAGGGTGATGACTTTGCCATTATTCAGGATAAGCTAGCTATTCAGATTAGTCATACATCTGCTTTCATCATGGTGGATGATTTGGACCACTTGGTTAAAGGTGGACGCCTTTCAAATGGAGCTGCGATTTTGGGCAATCTGCTAAGCATTAAGCCAATCCTCTATTTCAATGACCAAGGTGTAATTGAAGTATACGAAAAAGTTCGTACTGAAAAGAAAGCAACCAAGCGCTTAATTGAAATTATCAAGGAAGCCACAGCTTCAGGCCAATACCGTATCATTGTTATTCACGGAAATGCCCCTGAAAAGGCTGAGGAATTGCGTCAGCACTTACTTGAATCTGGAGTAGGTACGGATGTTTCACTTGCTACATTTGGTAGTGTCATTGGCACACACCTAGGAGCAGGAAGCATTGCTCTAGGCTATATTCCAGTGATTTAGTTGGGACTTTTAGCTTAGTTAAGAAGTTAACAAATGAACACGCCTGAAACCTTGTGTGAAAAAGATAGTTCTTCCAAGGAGTATCTACTCATTGATCAGACCTCTTATTTTCACTTTGTGTTCTTACAGGCTTTGTATCTTAGAAATTGAACACGGACTACCTGCCTCATAAAAAAAGATACCTGTCTTGCCTTTCATGGAAAGTCAGCGTCATTCCCTATTTTTCAAGGGCAGCTAACGTCCTTCGTATCTTAGTCAGGAGTAGAGATGAGTATTCGAGTAATTATTGCTGGTTTTAAGGGAAAGATGGGTCAGGCTGCTTGTCAGATGGTCTTGGCTGATCCAGACTTGGACTTGGTAGCAGTTTTGGATCCTTTTGAGTCTGAGTCAGAATGGCAGGGAATTCCTGTTTTCAAGGATAAGGCTGATTTGGTTGGTTTTGAAGCGGATGTCTGGGTAGACTTTACTACACCAGCTGTTGCCTATGAAAATACACGCTTTGCTCTTGAGAATGGCTTTGCTCCAGTTGTTGGAACAACTGGTTTCACGAGTGAAGAAATTGCAGAGCTGAAAGCATTTTCTCGTGAACAAAATTTGGGTGGTTTGATCGCTCCAAATTTTGCCTTGGGTGCTGTTTTACTCATGCAATTTGCAAGGCAGGCTGCTAAATATTTCCCAAATGTGGAGATTATCGAGCTCCATCATGACAAGAAAAAGGATGCTCCGAGTGGAACAGCTATTAAAACAGCTGAGTTAATGGCAGAAGTTCGAGAGTCTATCCAGCAAGGTGCGCCTGATGAGGAAGAATTGATTGCAGGAGCTCGTGGTGCTAACTTTGATGGCATGCGGATCCATTCAGTGCGTTTGCCAGGTTTGGTAGCCCATCAGGAAGTCATCTTTGGTAACCAAGGAGAAGGATTGACCCTCCGTCATGACTCCTATGATCGCAGCTCCTTCATGACAGGGGTGAATTTGGGAATTAAAGAAGTTGTCAAGCGTCATGAGCTTGTCTATGGATTAGAACACTTATTATGAGATTAACGCAAATGCCTTCTGAATTTCAGAAGGCTTTACCAGTATTAGAAAAAATTAAAGAAGCAGGATTTGAAGCCTATTTTGTTGGGGGATCTGTTCGAGATGCCCTTCTAAATCGTCCCATCCACGATGTGGATATTGCGACGTCTTCTTATCCAGAAGAGACAAAGCAGATTTTTCCGCGAACAGCCGATATCGGAATCGAGCATGGAACTGTCTTGGTCTTAGATGGGGACGAGGAGTATGAGGTGACCACCTTTCGGACAGAAGATGTCTATGTGGACTATCGTAGACCTAGTGCGGTTTCCTTTGTGCGCTCGCTAGAAGAAGACCTCAAGCGCCGTGATTTTACAGTCAATGCCTTTGCCTTGGATGAGACAGGAGAAATCGTTGACTTATTCCATGGTTTAGACGATTTGGAAAATCAAGTCTTGAGGGCGGTTGGAGTGGCAAGTGAGCGTTTCAACGAAGATGCTTTGCGTATTATGCGTGGTTTCCGTTTTCAGGCCAGTCTTGGCTTCGAACTTGAGCCAAAAACGTTTAAAGCTATGAAGACCTTGACGCCACTTTTGGAGAAAATTTCTGTGGAGCGTACCTTCGTTGAGTTTGATAAACTTTTGCTGGCTCCCTTTTGGAGAAGGGGCTTGGCTTCCATGATTGAGAGTCAAGCTTATGACTACCTTCCTGATATGGTATCTAGCAAGGATAAGCTCAACAGACTGTTTGATTTGGAGACTGATTTTACTTTTGAATCATCTGAACAAGCCTGGGCGGCTCTACTGTGGGCTTTGGAGATTGAAAATGCGCAGCCCTTTTTGAAGGCTTGGAAGACCTCACGTCAGTTTGCCAAGCAAGTTCAGGATTTGCTGACTATTTTGACCTTGCGTGAAAAGGGAGAATTGAGCAAGCGCGATTGTTATCGCTTTGACTTGGATTTACTTTTACAGGCTGAAAATCTTCGACGGGCTCAAGGGAAAGAAGTCAACCCACAAGCCATCACAGAAACTTACCAGAGTCTGACCATTCATGATAAGAAAGAAATCCAAATCAACGGTGGTATTTTGATCAAGGAATATGGCTATCAGCCGGGCCCAGACTTGGGAGAGATTTTAACAGAGATTGAGTATGCCATTGTCGATGGAGAATTGGAAAATGACCGTCAAGCCATTCATGCTTATCTGAAGGAGAAAAAATGAGTGATTTTATCGTTGAAAAACTAAGTAAATCCGTCGGTGACAAGACCGTTTTTAAGGATATTTCCTTTATTATCCATGACCTAGACAGAATTGGTCTGATTGGTGTCAATGGAACGGGGAAGACCACCCTTTTAGATGTTCTTTCTGGTGTTTCTGGCTTTGATGGGGATGTCAGTCCCTTTTCAGCTAAGAATGATTACCAGATTGGTTACTTGACTCAGGACCCTGATTTTGATGATAGCAAGACGGTCTTGGATACAGTCCTATCCAGCGATCTCAAGGAAATTCAGCTCATTCGTGAGTATGAGTTGATCATGCTCAACTATAGTGAGGACAAGCAGGCACGTTTGGAACGTGTCATGGCAGAAATGGACTCTCTCCAAGCTTGGGAAATTGAGAGTCAGGTCAAGACCGTTCTCAGCAAGCTGGGGATTCAGGACTTATCTACTCCTGTTGGGGAATTGTCAGGTGGTCTGAGAAGACGGGTTCAGTTGGCACAAGTCTTACTTGGTAATCACGACCTTTTGCTTTTGGATGAGCCGACCAACCATCTGGACATTGCGACTATTGAGTGGCTGACCCTCTTTTTAAAAAATTCCAAGAAAACAGTCCTTTTTATCACCCACGACCGTTATTTCCTAGACGCTTTGTCAACTCGGATTTTCGAATTGGATCGCGCAGGCTTGACCGAGTACCAGGGAAATTATCAGGACTATGTTCGCCTAAAGGCGGAACAGGATGAGCGTGACGCGACTCTTCTTCACAAAAAACAACAACTCTACAAACAAGAATTGGCCTGGATGCGCAGACAACCGCAGGCGCGTGCGACCAAGCAGCAGGCTCGTATCAATCGTTTCCATGACTTGAAAAAGGAAGTTTCAGGCAGTAGTGCTGAGACAGACTTGACCATGAACTTTGAAACCAGTCGGATTGGGAAGAAAGTCATCGAGTTTCAGGATGTTTCTTTTGCCTATGCAAATAAGCCCATTTTGCAAGATTTTAATCTCTTAGTTCAGGCCAAAGACCGTATCGGAATCGTTGGTGACAACGGTGTTGGGAAATCAACTCTCCTTAACTTGATTGCAGGCATTCTTGAGCCGACAGCAGGACAAGTTGTGATTGGGGAAACTGTTCGCATCGCCTATTTCTCTCAGCAAATTGAGGGTTTGGATGAAAGCAAGCGAGTGTTCAATTACTTGCAGGAAGTGGCAGAAGAGGTCAAGACCAGCGGTGGTTCTACGACTTCGATTGCAGAGTTGCTGGAGCAGTTCCTTTTCCCACGTTCGACGCATGGAACCTTGATTGAGAAATTGTCTGGGGGAGAGAAAAAACGTCTTTATCTCCTCAAACTGCTCTTGGAAAAACCAAATGTTCTTCTCTTGGACGAGCCGACAAATGACTTGGATATTGCTACTCTTACAGTTTTGGAGAATTTCTTGCAAGGCTTTGCTGGTCCAGTTTTGACAGTTAGCCATGACCGTTATTTCTTAGATAAGGTAGCGACCAAGATTCTCGCTTTTGAGGATGGTAAAATTCGTCCTTTCTTTGGTCATTACACCGACTATCTTGATGAAAAAGCCTTTGAAACAGAGTTGGCCAATCAAGTGCAAAAGGCCGAAAAGGAGAAAGTGGTCAAGGTCCGTGAAGACAAGAAACGCATGACCTACCAAGAAAAGCAGGAGTGGGCAAGTATTGAAAGCGATATTGAAGCCTTGGAAAATCGTATCGCTGTCATTGAAGAGGAAATGCAGGCCAACGGCTCTGACTTTGGTAAGTTGGCTACTCTCCAAAAAGAACTGGATGAGAAAAACGAAGCACTCCTTGAAAAATACGAACGCTATGAGTATCTAAGTGAATTTGATAGCTAGAAGAATAGAAAAATCCCGTCTCATGACAGGATTTCTCTATTCTTTTTTGGTTTCTTGATGAAAGATATTTTGCCAGGTTTCGTGGCGACGCCAGATACTGGTATGAACGATTCCGTCCATCTCATAGCAGATGAGTTTGGTCTTCTGACTGATGGAAGTGATTTGAATATCCTTGATAGCAGAATTCAATTCTTTTTCGGCCTTATAAGCCTCTTTATTCATCTGCTCTCCATCCTGGCGAATATAGACAAAATCATCAGCCAAGAGTTCTTCTAGTTGGTTTCCTTGGTCAATCAATTGTTCACGCATGAGCAATTTTTTATAAACATTGTCTAAAATTTCATCCTCAGGGATAGGTGCTGGCTCGATATGAACATCGGTATCAAAGACGCCAAAACGTTCCTCCAGCATAGACTCGACCTGATCTGCAATCTCGTGGCTTTCAAAAACAGATAGATCAGGGTTCATCTCCAGCGTAATATCAAGGTAGATATTGCTACCGTAGGTACGACCTCTTTGAGACTTAACCTTGCTGATTTTGGGAATTTCCATGATGGCCTTTTGATAATCCTCAAGCAGACGGTCGTCAAAACCATCTGAAAGACTAAAGGAAGACTCGATAAAGATATCATAGGCAGTTTTCAAGATAAAGAAAGTGATGACGATGGCAACCAGTTTATCCACAATGGGATAATTAAAGCTGCTAGCCAGGATGGCAATGGTAGTACCAAGTGAGGTGACAGCATCAGAAAGATTGTCCTGGGCGGCAGCCTTCAGTGCCTTGGATTTGGATTTCTTACTGAGGCGAGTGTTATAGAGATAAACCACAAACATAATCGCTGCAGAAATGATTCCTAGAGTGGCACCAAGAGGATCAATGACTGTTTCTTCATGACTGAGAATTTTTTGAATGGTATCCCGAAGTACATCGAAACCGACATAGAACATGATGATGGAAGTGATTAAGCTAGCCAAATCCTCAATCTTCCAGTGGCCAAAACGGTGATCTCGGTCAGCAGGCTGGCGCGCCATCCTAATCCCAATCAAGAGGGCCACATTTCCAATGATATCCGATACGTTGTTAAAACCATCGGCTACCAAACTGGATGAATGGAGGAGGTGCCCAGTCGCTAATTTCGCTGCAGACAAGATCAAATAGGTCGAAATACTGATAATGGCCCCACGCTCAGCTAATTTGAGATTTGAGATAGATTGCTTCATTCAACTTCCTTTCTAGTCATATAGCATTCTACCATTATACTGGTTTTCAAGGGAAAATTCAAATAAGGCATTTTTTACTCTTTGAAAATTTTTCAAAATTTGGTATAATAGTACTACTCAAGGGAGTAGCTGGCAGAAACCTGTGATAGTGTCGTCATTCCGAATTTTATACTGAAAAGTATGTTTTCCGGCCCTATCTTAAACAGCGAGACTTGTTATGATTAATAGGTCTCTTTTTGTTTGTCGTGAAAAGATACGATGAGGAAAAGAGAGTCTGTTTAGCACACAATGTCAAGGAGGAGACACATGTCAAAAGAACAAAAACGCCAAGCGTTTTACACTCAAAGTCCTGAAGAGGTCTTGCAGGCTGTGGATGCGACCGAGCAAGGTTTGTCATCAAGCGAGGCAGAAAAACGCCTTGCCGAATTTGGCCACAATGAACTCGAAGAGGGTGAGAAACGATCAATCCTGGTCAAATTCATCGAACAGTTTAAGGATTTGATGATTATCATCCTAGTTGCGGCAGCTATCTTGTCAGTCGTGACTTCTGGTGGAGAAGATATTGCAGATGCCATCATTATCCTAGCCGTGGTTATCATCAATGCTGCCTTCGGTGTTTATCAAGAAGGAAAAGCAGAAGAAGCTATCGAAGCCCTCAAATCCATGTCAAGTCCAGCTGCACGTGTCCTTCGTGATGGGCATATGGCGGAGATTGACTCTAAAGAATTGGTCCCTGGAGATATCGTTTCTCTTGAAGCAGGTGACGTGGTGCCAGCAGACCTACGTTTACTAGAAGCCAACTCTCTTAAAATCGAAGAAGCAGCCCTGACAGGTGAGTCTGTACCAGTCGAAAAAGACTTGACAGTTGAACTTGCTACAGATGCTGGTATCGGTGATCGTGTCAACATGGCCTTCCAAAACTCTAACGTTACTTATGGTCGTGGTCTTGGTGTTGTTGTCAATACAGGGATGTACACTGAAGTTGGTCATATCGCTGGTATGCTTCAAGATGCGGATGAGACAGATACACCACTTAAACAAAACTTGAACAACCTTTCTAAGGTCTTGACCTATGCTATCTTGGTTATTGCCCTTGTTACTTTTGTAGTGGGTGTCTTCATTCAAGGGAAAAATCCACTTGGTGAGTTGATGACCTCTGTTGCGCTTGCCGTTGCAGCCATTCCAGAAGGACTCCCAGCTATCGTAACTATCGTTCTTGCCCTTGGTACTCAAGTTTTGGCAAAACGTAACTCTATCGTTCGGAAGTTACCAGCTGTTGAGACACTTGGTTCAACTGAAATCATCGCTTCTGATAAGACTGGTACGTTGACTATGAACAAGATGACAGTCGAAAAAGTCTTCTATGATGCAGTCCTACATGACTCAGCTGATGACATTGAGCTGGGTCTTGAAATGCCCCTTCTTCGTTCAGTTGTTTTGGCCAATGATACGAAAATCGATGTGGAAGGTAATCTGATCGGTGACCCAACCGAAACAGCCTTTATCCAATATGCTTTGGACAAGGGATATGATGTTAAAGGATTTTTAGACAAATATCCTCGTGTGGCTGAGTTGCCATTTGACTCTGACCGTAAGCTCATGTCAACGGTTCATCCATTGCCAGACGGTAAATTCCTTGTAGCGGTCAAGGGTGCGCCAGACCAACTTTTGAAACGTTGTGTTCTTCGTGACAAAGCTGGGGATATTGCTCCGATTGATGAGAAGGTTACAAACCTCATCCATACAAACAACTCTGAAATGGCTCACCAAGCCTTGCGTGTCCTTGCAGGTGCTTATAAGATTATCGATAGCATTCCAGAAAACCTCACTTCTGAAGAGCTTGAAAATGATTTAATCTTTACTGGTTTGATTGGAATGATTGACCCGGAACGTCCTGAAGCCGCTGAGGCTGTTCGTGTAGCTAAGGAAGCTGGAATCCGTCCAATCATGATTACGGGTGACCATCAAGACACTGCAGAAGCCATTGCCAAACGTTTGGGAATCATTGATGCAAGCGATACAGAAGGCCACGTTTTAACTGGTGCTGAACTCAACGAACTATCTGATGAAGAATTTGAAAAAGTTGTTGGTCAATACTCTGTTTATGCACGTGTATCTCCAGAACATAAGGTTCGTATCGTTAAGGCCTGGCAAAAACAAGGTAAAGTCGTTGCCATGACAGGTGACGGTGTTAATGATGCTCCAGCTCTGAAAACAGCCGATATCGGTATCGGTATGGGAATCACTGGTACAGAGGTTTCTAAGGGGGCTTCTGACATGATTCTTGCAGATGATAACTTTGCGACTATCATCGTCGCAGTGGAAGAAGGACGTAAGGTCTTCTCAAATATTCAAAAGACTATTCAGTACCTACTTTCTGCCAATACTGCTGAAGTATTAACCATCTTCCTATCAACCCTCTTTGGTTGGGACGTCTTGCAGCCAGTTCATCTTTTGTGGATTAACTTGGTAACGGATACCTTCCCAGCAATTGCACTAGGTGTTGAGCCTGCTGAGCCAGGTGTCATGAATCATAAACCGCGTGGACGCAAGGCAAGCTTCTTCTCAGGTGGTGTTTTCAGTTCTATCATCTATCAAGGTGTACTCCAAGCAACCCTTGTTATGAGTGTTTATGGCCTTGCGATTGCTTACCCAGTTCATGTGGGTGACAATCATGCTATTCATGCAGATGCCCTTACTATGGCCTTTGCAACCCTTGGTTTGATTCAGCTCTTCCATGCCTACAATGTTAAATCTGTTTACCAGTCCATCTTGACAGTTGGCCCATTCAAGTCTAAGACCTTCAACTGGTCTATCTTGGTATCCTTCATCCTTCTTATGGCAACAATCGTCGTAGAACCGCTTGAAGGAATCTTCCACGTAACCAAACTAGACTTGTCACAATGGGGAATTGTTATGGCTGGAAGCTTCTCAATGATTATCATCGTCGAAATCGTTAAGTTCATCCAACGTAAACTCGGTTTTGACAAGAATGCGATTTAAAAAGAAAGTCATCTTCGGATGGCTTTTTGCTACAGTTAAGGGAAAGGGCTTACAGTTGCCGTCTTTTGTGCTATAATATAGTAAAAAGTAAGAGGAGTGTGAGAAAGTGGAAAAGAAAATTGTGAAGGATATTTTGTTTTTATCTCAGGTGTCTCAGTCAGCAAGTCAGGAAGACCTTTATCTTGCCAGAGATTTGCAGGATACACTCTTAGCGAATCGTGAGACCTGTGTTGGTCTGGCTGCCAATATGATTGGGGTGCAGAAGCGCGTGATTATCTTTAATCTGGGCTTGGTTCCTGTGGTCATGTTTAACCCAGTGCTCCTGTCCTCTGAAGGACTTTATGAGACAGAGGAAGGCTGTTTGTCCTTGACAGGTGTGAGACCGACAACCCGTTATAAAACTATAACAGTGTCTTATCGTGACAACAAGTGGCAGGAACAGACCATCACCTTGATAGGCTTCCCAGCCCAGATTTGCCAGCATGAACTGGATCACTTGGAAGGACGAATCATTTAGGAGGAAAGCAAATGAAACGAATAGTCTTTGAACTTATTTTTATCGCAACGACCTGGTATATCTTTTTACCGCCTCTTAACCTGACCAGCTGGGAATTTCTTTTTTTCCTCTGTGGGCATTTACTACTTGTGGCAGTCTTATTTGGCTTTGGCAAGGGGATAAACCTTGTCAAAACAGTTCATGTGCGCCACGGCAAGGCGGAAGCTGCTTTAAATTTTGAGGGCTTCAAAATCAATCGGTTAGGGAAAGTTCTTTTTGCTTCTATTGGAGGAATTCTTCTCTTGGCTGGTTTAGTTTCCTTGGTGACTTCAAGCATTTTTCAGGCTAAAAATTATGCTAATGTAGTCACAGTTACGGAAAAAGACTTTACTGAATTTCCTAAGACTGACACCAGTAAGGTTCCTATCTTAGATAGAAGTACCGCTGAAAAAATTGGTGACCGTTACTTGGGTTCCCTAACGGATAAGGTGTCGCAGTACGTAGCGGCAGACACCTATACCCAATTGACGATTGATGGGAAACCTTATCGAGTTACGCCACTAGAATACGCAGATCCTATCAAATGGTTTAACAATCAGGCCAAGGGAATCGGCGAGTATATCAAGGTGGACATGGTAACTGGAAATGCCAACTTGGTGGACTTGAAGACACCAATCAAGTATTCTGACTCGGAGTATTTTAACCGTGATGTCAAACGCCACCTGCGCTTGAAGTACCCAACTAAAATCTTCAAGACTCCATCTTTTGAGGTGGACGATGAGGGAAATCCTTTCTATGTAGCAACGGTTTACCAAAAGCAATTTGGACTTGCGGTTCCCCGTCCTGTTTCAGTCATTATCTTGGATGCCACAAATGGAGAAACCAAGGAATACAGCTTGGCAGATGTTCCAGAATGGGTGGACCGTGTTTATCCAGCTGAGGAAACCATCGAGCAAATCAACTATAACGGCAAGTACAAGGACGGTTTCTGGAATGCTATGATTTCCAAGAAAAACGTGACCCAGACTACCAAGGGCTATAATTACCTGTCTATCGGGAATGACATCTACCTCTACACAGGTGTGACGTCGGCTAATGCGGATGAAAGTAATCTTGGTTTCATTCTTGAAAATATACGAACAGGAGAAATCACTAAGTATAGCTTGGCTTCTGCGACAGAAGAATCAGCCCGTGAATCAGCAGAAGGTGCTGTTCAGGAGAAATCCTACAAGGCGACCTTCCCAATCCTCATCAACCTCAATGACAAGCCTCTCTACATCATGGGCTTGAAGGACAATGCTGGTTTGGTCAAAGAGTACGCTCTGGTAGACGCAGTCGAGTACCAAAATGTTATCGTAGCTACGACAGTGGAAGAGCTACTCAGCAAGTACGCCAATAAAAACGATCTTGAAATTGATAATGAAACCACAGAAAGTATCAAGGGTGTGGTAGCAGATCTCAAATCAGCTGTTATCAAGGGAGACACCGTCTACTTCTTTAAAGTTGATGGCAAGATTTACAAGGTTAAGGCCTCAGTATCAGATGACCTCCCTTACCTCGAAAATGGTAAAACCTTCGAAGGTCAAGTAGGAAAAGACAACTATCTCAAGACCTTTAAAGTGCAGTAAGGGAAGAGGCTGGGCAAAAACTCAATTTCAGGAAAAAATGAAGTAAATTATTCCACAATAAAACGCATAGTATCAAGATTTTTCAACACCTGATATTATGCGTTTTTTTCTGAGGTTTAAGACTTTTCCCAGTCTCTTTTCAGATGAATTTCTTGGTAGTGGCAAAAAAATATGCTACACTATTAATATGAAAATTTTAATCCCAACAGCAAAAGAAATGAACACAGACTTGCCAAGTATTGAAGCCGCTCCTTTAAGACCAGAAAGTCAGGCCGTGCTTGATGTCTTGGCCCTCTATTCTGCTAGTCAATTGGAGAGTTTTTACAAGGTATCAGCTGAAAAGGCGGCGGAAGAATTTCAACATATCCAAGCTTTGAAAAGGCAAACTGCTCAATACTATCCAGCTCTGAAACTTTTTGATGGGCTTATGTACCGCCACATTAAGCGAGACAAACTGACCGAGGCAGAACAAGCCTATCTTGAAAATCATGTCTTTATTACTTCGGCTTTATACGGAGTCGTTCCAGCCTTGTCACCTATACCACCTCACCGTTTGGACTTTTTGATGAAATTAAAAGTCGCTGGTAAGACTTTGAAGAGCCATTGGAAGACAGCCTATGATGAAGTTCTGAAGAAGGAAGAAGTGATTTTCTCTCTCTTGTCGTCGGAGTTTGAGACTGTATTTTCTAAGGAAATCAGAGAAAAAATGGTGACCTTCAAATTCATGGAGGACAAGGGAGGTCAGCTGAAGATTCACTCAACTATCTCCAAGAAAGCGCGTGGTGCCTTCCTGACAGCCCTGATAGAAAATCAAGTACAAACGGTGGAAGAAGCTCGTCGCTTAAGCTTTGCAGGATTTAACTACCGAGAAGACCTGTCCCAGCCACAGGAATTGGTTTTTGTAAAGGAAGTATAGAAAATAGACAAAAGAAAAAGTCAGCACGATCATGCTGCCTTTTTTTTAGCTTATAAAGTATTGGATATATGAATCTCATTTGATAAACAGTTAAGATGATTAACCAAACTCATGATAGACAGATGGTTTCGGCAAATAAACTTCTTGGTAATTCCTGGAATATAGAAATTAGACACAATGATATCGTAGTCTGTCTGATTTAAAATCTCAGGACTTGTTTCCAATTCATCCCAAGTATCAAAGGTGAATCGATTGTTACAATAGTATGTAAGCATATCCTTTAAAGTAAGTGATAGGGCGTGGTCAAAGTTACTGATAATCAAAACCTTGATAGGTGGTCGATTTTCTAACAACTGAGTAGAGAGGTTTTCAGTATGGGTTAAGATGGTGTACATCAAGTGTTCTAACTGTTCAGGATGGTCATGCTGTCCAATTGCCTGACGATATTGGGCCAGTTCTTGACGTGCACTTCCCATAAAGTCTGGGAAGTAAACTTCAAATTTTTTAATCGTCAATGCTTTTTGTTCAAATAAGATTGGGGTAGAAAAGATTTCCTGTCTTTCAAAGAAAGCAGTGTTATGTAAATGCCAAATCAGCTCATCGTGGTTGGTAAAAGTAATCTTATATTGTTTTGATAGGCGTTCTAATATTTGACTAAGTAATTGGTAAGAGAATTTTGCTTCACTGTTCTTTTCTAAAGAGTTGAAGAATTCTTGAGGATCTAAGAAAATGTTACTTTGAATAAAGGAAATAAAAATTTGTGCAATGATATCTGGAGTGATTTCAAGTCCCAGTTTTTCAGAGAAATGGACAAGTATCTCCTCAAAGTTTGGAATACTCATCAAAAGAGGGTAGTATTCATCGTAGAAATGATTTGGTAAGTCGATGAAATGACCGTTTTTAATGCGGTAAATACTGATAGCTATCATCAATTTGTACATTCTATAAATTGAAAATCGCATCGGGTAATTTGTGACTTTATAGAAGAAATCAGCAAACTCTGTTAAATCTTCTTCAGGAAGGTCAGGAAAAGGCCAGTCTAGGAAATAATAGCGCTCAGAAAAGTATTGGGCGAAAAAGTAACGAATATCGATCTCATTTCCACGTATCTCGGATGGAGTAAAAGATAATTCAATTTGAAACTGAGATGAAAGAACCTTTGTAATATTTCTGCCCAATCGATAGAGGTTGGCATTACTAGAGTGAAGATTTTCTATTGTTCGATAAATAGGTAGCCCCTCATTAAAAAACAGATACTCTAGTAATTGAAAAGATTGAGAATTAGCAAGAAAATATTGATAAATATCTTCTACACTAGTGTTAACTTCTAAATCTATCATGATTCCGTTAACAGAAGATTGGATGTCAATAGATGGAAAGGCAATACGTAATTCATTTAAATCACTTTTTAAGATTCGTTCTGTACATTCTAATTTTTCGGCTAGTTCATGCAATTTCATCCAATTACGATTTTGAATCAAGGTTTCCATTAAACGTAATTGTCGCTGATCTTTCGTGGATAAAAGGTTTCTCATATAGGTATTTTCCTCCTATTTTCATTATATCATATTATTGTCTAAAGTGTACAAAAATGTCGGAGTAGAAAAAGCGTCTGAATTAGTCAGAAAAATTAGAATAATATAAGTGGCTTTTAGGTACAAAAAGAGAATATATTAATTGTATAGAAAATATTGATTTATATATCAAATAGTTGTAGAGTGGGAATTATAAAATATTATCTAGGAGTTCAAAATGAAACATTCACATAAGAAATCATTTGACTGGTATAGCATGCAACAACGATACTCTATTCGTAAGTATCACTTTGGTGCAGCTAGTGTCTTGCTCGGGACAGCCTTAGTCTTGGGAACTGCTGCCAATGCGCAAGCAGTACAAGCGGAGGAACAACATCCTGAGGCAACTAATAGTGTCTCTGTTGATAAGGTAGATGAAGCTACTAAAACAGCAGAAGTTTCTACACCTAAAAAAGAAACAACTTATGCAGCTCCAACTGTTGCTAACCCAGTAGAAGTAACTCCAGCTAAATCTGAAGATGCTAAAGCACCAGCAGAAAAAGTTGAAGAAGCAAAAGATAAAAAAGAAGAAGTAAGTCATCAAGATGCTGTTGACAAGTCAAAATTGTTAACGGCTCTTTCGCGTGCAGAAAAATTGGAGCTTAAGTTATATACTGAAGATAGTGTAAAACGCCTTCAAAATAGTATCCAATCTGCTAAAGGATTATTAAATAAAGCAGATGTGACAGAGTCAGAATTATCTCAAGCAGAGTCTGATCTTCAAGCAGCAGTTATCGCTTTGGAACTTAGAGGGACAACTAAAGTTGCTGATAAAGCTGAAGTAGTGAGTAAAATTGAATCAGTTGAAACGAAAAATGCTGAATCAAAAGTAACTGAACAAACTTCTAAGGTAGAAAAAGATAAAAGCGCCTTAAAACCTGTTAAAGGACTCCGAGTAGAAGATGCAAAGGCCAATAAAGAAGGCGGATGGAATATTCCCTTAGACCAAGAAGCCCGCTTGCAATTAAAGAGTGCTATTGAAGCCCATGCAGCACAATCACGTTCACGTCGCCGGAAACGTGATATTGGAGATTTGGACTATACTTTCAAGAAAGTTATGACTCCAGTCAATCCAGGTCATTATGCAGATGCTAAGAGTGTGGATGAGTTAACAGTTAATCCAGATTTTACCCCTGAGACAGAAATCAACGTTTGGTATAAGGATTTAGGTTATATCAATCTAGTCGATAAAAATGGACATTACATCAATTCAAATGGTGAAGTAGTAGAAAATAAAGAAGCAGCTATTCGTCGACAATATAAAAACGACTTTAATGATACAACAAGAGCAGATGTAACTGAAATTCCTAATGCACCAGTTGGTTGGAAAATTAGTGACAACCAATCTATTCGTGGATATGATGCAGAAACAAAAACTATTGATCCAAACGACGATAATGATTTAGATGCTGTTGGTAAAGATTCTAATGTAGTCATTGAAAAAGAAAATCAAAAAGCTGTTATCCGTTATGTAAGCACTAACGGCAATCATATTCTCAAAACAGATGAAGTGACAGGTAAGTCAGGTGAATCCATTGCCTACAGCACTACAAGTCAAATCACAGAGTTCAAGAAACAAGGTTACAATCTTGTCAGCGATGAATTCACAGCAGGTGGTGCTAAGGTTTATGACTACGATACAGCACGTGACCAAGTCTACACTGTAACCCTTTCAGAACGTGTTGAGCCGGTTAACCCAGATAACCCAACTCCACAACCAAACACACCAGTCAATCCAGGACAACCAGATAGCCCACGTTGGCCAGGAACAGTTGAAAACTTGGATAACAAGGAAAGTGTTAGCCGTACCATCCATTATGTTTACGAAGATGGAAGCAAGGCTAAGGATGATGTGGTTGAAACACTGAATTTCAAACGTTGGAGCAATGTCAACTTGGTAACAGGTCATATCGACTTCCAAGACTGGACAACTAATGATGATACGTTTGATAAAGTGGTCTCTCCAACTATCGCAGGTTATACAGCGGATAAATCAGAAATCCCAGCTGTAAGTGGAGTGAAGGCTAAAGATCAAGACCGTGTTGAAACAGTTACTTATCGTAAGGATGCTCAAAAAGCTGTTATCCGTTATGTAAGCACTAACGGTAACCGCGTTCTCACAACAGATGAAGTGACAGGTAAGTCAGGTGAAGCCATTGCCTACAGCACAACAAGTCAAATCACAGAATTCAAGAAACAAGGTTATAAGCTTGTCAGCGATGAATTCACAGCAGGTGGTGCGAAGGTTTATGACTACGATACAGCACGTGACCAAGTCTACACTGTAACCCTTTCAGAACGTGTTGAACCAGTTAACCCAGATAACCCAACTCCACAACCAAACACCCCAGTCAATCCAGGACAACCAGATAGCCCACGTTGGCCAGGAACAGTTGAAAACTTGGATAACAAGGAAAGTGTTAGCCGTACCATCCATTATGTTTACGAAGATGGAAGCAAGGCTAAGGATGATGTGGTTGAAACACTGAATTTCAAACGTTGGAGCAATGTCAACTTGGTAACAGGTCATATTGACTTCCAAGACTGGACAACCAATGATGATACGTTTGATAAAGTGGTCTCTCCAACCATCGCAGGTTACACAGCGGATAAATCAGAAATCCCAGCTGTAAGTGGAGTGAAGGCTAAAGACCAAGACCGTGTTGAAACAGTCACTTATCGTAAGGATGCTCAAAAAGCTGTTATCCGTTATGTAAGCACTAATGGTAATCAAGTTCTCAAAACAGATGA
>NZ_CAMHVK010000010.1:0-46882 GCF_946188615.1 Streptococcus mitis | reverse complement strand
AGGCTCGGTAGCTCAGTTGGTAGAGCAATGGATTGAAGCTCCATGTGTCGGCGGTTCGATTCCGTCTCGCGCCATTTATATATTTTGGAAGGGTAGCGAAGAGGCTAAACGCGGCGGACTGTAAATCCGCTCCTTCGGGTTCGGGGGTTCGAATCCCTCCCCTTCCATTTTACGGGCATAGTTTAAAGGTAGAACTAAGGTCTCCAAAACCTTCAGTGTGGGTTCAATTCCTACTGCCCGTGTTAATAGAATTATGGCGGGTGTGGTGAAGTGGTTAACACACCAGATTGTGGCTCTGGCATGCGTGGGTTCGATCCCCATCACTCGCCTATTTTATATTATTGGGGTATAGCCAAGCGGTAAGGCAAGGGACTTTGACTCCCTCATGCGTTGGTTCGAATCCAGCTACCCCAGTTACTATTTGCCGGCGTGGCGGAATTGGCAGACGCGCTGGACTCAAAATCCAGTGTCCGCAAGGACGTGCCGGTTCGACCCCGGCCGCCGGTATAGTATTAAAGACAAGGTTTTCGGACCTTGTCTTTTTCTTTTATTTGTTGAATTTGTAACGCTGAGTTACTTAAAATTACTAGTTTTATAACAAATCATCTAATTTATCCGCTAATTTTTGTTGCTTGCTTGGATACAAATGAGAGTATGTATCTATTGTTGTAGTTATAGAAGCATGTCCTAATCTTTCTTTTACGACAAGATAATCTTCTCCTTGGTTTATTAGTAGGGAAGCATGTGAATGCCTGAAGTCATGAATTCTTATTTTTTTTAAAGAACTATCTCTTTGTAATATTTTTTTATATTGTTTTTCGATTGAATCCTTAGTTATCGTAATCGGGCTATTTTGAAATATCTGTAGATCATCTAGGTTGGTTGTAAATTCTTTTAATCTTTCATGCTGTGTTTGCCTCCATTCTTCTAGTGTCTCCACTAGTTTGGTGTTCATGATGATTCTTCGGGTTCCAGCTTTTGTCTTTGTACTACTAATGTGTTCTTCACCTTTTTTAACGTATATTGATTTACTTACATGGATTGTATTTGTAGAAAACTCTATGTCCTTCCACGTTAGAGCAAGAGCTTCTCCGAGTCTTAGACCAGTAAAAAATAGAACTGTGAATAGTAATTTTATATTGTATTCATCGTTGCTAAATAGTGTTAAGAAATGCTTAAATTCTTTTACTGTCCAGAAATTTAATTTTACTTTTTCTATGGGTAATTTTTTCAGTAATCCTACGGGATGTTCCTTGTAAAATCCCTTTCTTAATCCAACATCCAGAATTTTCTTTAGTAAAATTATAATTTTATTAATAGTGTTTGGACTTAGCTTCTTTTCTGAGTTTTGAGTATTTTTATCTCTTAGATGTTCTCTGAATTGATAGATATCTTCATAAGTTAATTTAGCTACATCATCAACTTTTTCAAAATAGTTTTTTATATGCCTGTTATAGTTGTTTTCTTGTGTATCTATATAGCTTTGTTTTCTGTTGTTTATTCTATCCTCTTCTTTTAAGAGATCATAAAGGATATCAATTGATATTTTTGAGTTGAAACTTTTTTCTTTAAGTTCGACACTTCGTAAGTATTGTTCGGCCTCCAATGCTTCTTTTTTAGTTTTGAATCCTTTTCTTACAATTCTACGTTGTTTTAGAGATATTGGATTTATACCATTGGAAACATCAACAATCCAAGTTCCGTCTCTACTTTTACGTAAAGCCATAAGCTACGCTTCTTTCTGGAGTTCAATTCCTAATAGTTCTTCTGCGACACTGGCTGGAATTGTACCAATCCTTTTGTTATCGTAGATGTTAAAACCACGATTCACTAATAGTAATTTGCCGGTATGGATAATCTTTCTTGCAGTTCCTGGAGCAAATCCAAGTTCGATAAGGTCATCTTTTGTTACAGTTTTAATCATGTGATCTCCTTTTCTAATTAGATTAACTAAGGGGAGGATTAACTCCCCTTGTATTTTACTTATTTTTGTTTTACATCTACTAAATGGATAGCATCAGCCTTGTAATACATTGTCGTGCTAATCATAGTAGCTTGTAAATTGTCAAATGTAACTGGTACTTCATCCATTGCTTGGATATAGTCATTATCAACCAAGGCATCTGGATTGTCTACTGAGACTTGGGTTGATTTCTTTTTGAATTGTCCATCCTTGATTGTTACATTGTATTTCCAACCAATGATTTTATCGGTATTAAAACGTCTTTCGCTACCATCTCGGTTTTTGATAATTTCTCCGTTTGCATCTGCTCGGACTTCCGTTTCAAATTTTGGAATGACTTCATCCAATTCAAATTTTGTTCCAATGTTATTAAAATTCCAGTCATTTTGTGAAAGCATTTTTGCCATAGTTAATTTCTCCTTTTAATATTTTCTTTGATTGTAGGGATCAAATCCTCTCGTTTAAAGAGTATTGCTCTTTCTATTAATCCACTTGCTAAATCTGGTGGATATTCCATATTGTTGAGTGCGAGATAGTTAGCTTTCTCATACTCATGCAGTAAGTTATTGTCGTATAGAAATTTATACGCTTTTAGAATAGCTCCTGAACCTTTATAGGTAAACCATTCTAATTTTTGTTCTAGTTCTGTTTTTGATTTTGAAATAATGATAGAGACGGGTTTTGAATGGCCTAAAAACTTTTCCCAAGATCTCAAAGGTTTTGAGAAATAGCTATCACTATAGAACCTCACTTTTTCTTTGAGATATCCCTTGGTAAAGTTGAGAAGATCTATTTCTGAATGCAACCATTCTTGAATGAAGTAGTGAGCTTTTTCTTTCCTAAGTTCTAACTCAGTTCTTATCCAATTTTCTATATACCGCTTGCTGATACCGAGCTTCTCAGCTCGTTCTAAGCGTTTATCGTAAATTCTAAGTCTTTCGTCATCATTGGGTTTTCTCAAATATAAGGTCTGGCCGATTGTTTCATCTCCGTAGGTATTGTAGTAGGTGCTTTTTCCATATATAAAGCGTTTCTTCTGACAAATCTTTAGAAGCTGATTAGGAGTGAAATAGGGTGTTTCATTAAAATCATCTATTGCAATATCAATTCGTCTTACTGAAAAATGATTGTAATTGTAGTAGAGGTTGTTCAAAAACTGTCTTTCGGACAGACTATTTGGATCTAATACCATATCTCTATAGAACTCGAGTGCCTGTCCTGACATGACAAGCATGTAGGACGACTCTTTCGCTCCATAGTAGATACGGATATTCCCATAATGAAGCTGGCTATCATAGTTATAGTATTTAAGGCTCCCTTTATTCTCAATAAATAGGTCATAGTCAAGAAATAGAATGTCTTCGATTATTTCTCTTGGCGAAAATTCAGTCTTATCAAACTGAATTTGAATCCAGTCAAATACAGAACGTAAATGTTCATTTTTTGCCATAGATTTTGATTCAACTTTTTGCTTAATTTTGCCACCCTTAAAATCTCCGAAACCCTTGGAAATACTGAATTCTTTCGATGGTACACCTAACTTGCAGAGGGTGGTGTTACTACACACCCTATCGGTCAAAAATGGTCCGTCCGCATCTACGCTCATTTTCGGCTTTCTGCCTCATGGCTCAGCCGAAAACTCGCTATTAGCCGAACCTATTTTTTGACCTCTTGTTAACAAACCCTAGTAAGCCGGTTTGCATCGACTCTTCAATATCTTGGATTTTCTTTTTTAGGTTGGAATTCTCAATTTTTATCAGTCGCATTTCTCGCTTAAATTCCTGTTTTAAGGCGCTCAGTTCATCGTAGAGCTCATCTATTACTTGGTTTAGGGATTCATGTTCATTGTCTGCTAGACTCCCAAATACGGCTTGTATAGCCTCTTTTAGACCTATTTCAAGTTTTAGTTTAGCTAACTTTTGAAATTGTCTAAGGTCTTCGTCTGTAAAATCATAGGCAACTGTATAACTTAATTGATGAGTTCTGGGATTTCTACTGATAGGAACTTTAATTTTCTTAAATTCCTTGCCACTTATCTCTTTAATCAGTTGAATCCAATTTTTAAGAGTAGAGGTAGAGTTTAGGCCAGAAATTTGATTGACTAACTCTTTATTGGTCATCTTTTTGTGAAACCTCCGAAATTTTCTTGTGCAACTGAAGAGTTTTCTGTGGTATAATTGTTACATAATATGTTTTGATCTTGGAACGAACGGCACATTTGTTTCAAGATTTTTTATTTTGTCGAATCCTACCTCCTTTATTAAAATTTTTTAAATCGACTACTAGTTACATACGCTTTTACCTCCTTTTATGCTATAATATTCTCAATGGAATATTCAATCTCAAAATAAATATTCCTTATGGAATAATTCTATTTTATACCGTTTAGAATATTTTGTCAAGCTAAAATATACGAATAAGAATATCTATAGGAGAATTATGTATACAGAGGATTATAAATTTTCAGAGAGGTTAAAAACTCTCAGAAAATCAAAAAAGTTAACTCAAGTACAAATATCGGAATTAATTGGAGTTCAACAAGGGACATATTCTCGGTGGGAGAATGGAACGTTAGAACCAGGATTAGAATTCGTTGTGAAATTAGCAAATATCTTTGGGACTACTACAGATTATTTGCTGGGACAAAAACCTTATTCAATTATCAGTAGTTTACCTCTAGAACAATTAGATCTTACCAATATTGCAAACTTTTCAAAGGATGAGTTTGATATTTTGAAACATTCAATAGCAGTTTCGGTGGCAAGAAATAAAATAAAGGCAACAGAACTAAAAGATAGAGTTATAGAAAAAAATCAGTTGTCAGAAAAAGATGCAGAACTTTTGAATAAGATTTTTGAAGAAGTTAAAACTTATTGGGAAAATTAGGAGGACGCTAGTCTTCAAAATTCCCTCCCAAAATGTGTCCAAAATATTGACAGAATTCTAGCTTTTCATTATAGTTCTTATGGAACTTTTTTTCTACAACAAAATAGGCTCCATAATATCCATAGGGGATTTACCCACTACAAATAGTATAGAGCCGGTTTTATTAATGTCCTGCATTTCCTAATAAGTTA
The DNA here is from genome assembly GCF_946188615.1 of Streptococcus mitis. Taxonomy (GTDB): domain Bacteria; phylum Bacillota; class Bacilli; order Lactobacillales; family Streptococcaceae; genus Streptococcus; species Streptococcus mitis_BZ. The sequence goes on along the minus strand of NZ_CAMHVK010000010.1, from coordinate 41,842 downwards.
ACCATGACAACACCAATGATAATCAAAATTAAACCGATAATGCTATAAACATTTAGTGTTTCTTTGAAAATCATTACTGCGATAGAGGCTGTCAAAACTAAACCGACAGCTGACCATGTTGCATAAGCTATTCCTAAAGGAATTTTTTGCATTGCTAGTGATAAGAAATAGAAACAAACGCCATAGCTAAGTAGGGCAGAAACGGTTGGAATAGGCTTTGTAAAACCGTCTGATAATTTCAAAAGGTTAGTTCCCAATATCTCTCCTACAATGGCGATAAAAAGATAAAAGTATGACATGTCTTTAACCTCCTATATGTCATGTTTTTGCTCTAAGAGCTATTATAGCTATCCGTTTTTTATAAATCTTGGCACAAGTCATGAGAATTTGTAGTAAAACTGTGGCAGACACTTTTTCAGAACCAATAGCTGATAAGTTTAGTATATCATAAGATAAATTTTAAAAAAAGTCTTGATTTATTTCAATGTCTTGCGTGGTCTCGATTTTACTGGTAAAATTACTTTTAAGAACTTTAAAAAAGAGGTTTCTATATTTGACAAAACAATGACTTGTTGTCCCGAATGTGGGCATCCTTTGGAGAAAAAATTTTTAAAAGATGAGGGAGATATTCCTTATTGTTCACAATGTGCGAGTTTTCGTTTTCCAGTCTTTAATACAGCAATTAGTGCGATTTTATTTAATGAAAAACATGATAAGATTCTCTTGATTAAGCAATATGACATGGCTGAGCATATTTTGCTAGCTGGTTATGTGTCTAATGATATTCACAACCAATTTCTACAATCATTAAAGACAATTAATTTAGCCTCTCTTATTACGGATATGGGTAATAAAATTGCACAAAACTAGTCCAAAACTCTTTTTAATAAGGAGTATACTTTCTAGCATTTTATAGTTACTAAAAAGTATCTAAACTTTGGAAGTGATACTAAGTTTTAAAAAATATTATGGAAAAAAAGCTTATAAAATCAATATTTCTGAGATTTAAAACTAATAATATTAGACTCAAAATCCAGTGTCCGCAAGGACGTGCCGGTTCGACCCCGGCCGCCGGTATAGTATAGAGTTAAGGAACGTTGTAAATCTTCGTTCCTTTTTTATATTATTTTTGGTATAATAATAGTTATTCAAATTTTATTTAGATTATGAAAGTGTAGGGAAGTATGTCTCGTTCTATCGATTTATTAAAACATCGGTATTTGAAAAATATTAAAGAAAATCCTGAATTGTTTGTCGGGATTGAGCTGGAATATCCTGTTGTAAACTTGGAAGGGGATGCTACAGATGTTGAAGTTATCAAGTACTTATTCCGATATTTAGTTTCTGCTTTGGATTTTACTGTCGAAAAGGTTGATGATTTTGGGACTCCTATTCAGTTAGTGGAGCCAGCAAGTCAGGATGTTATTTTATTTGAAGTTTCCTATACTACGATTGAGTTTGCATTTGGTAAGGCTGAAACAATTCAAGAGGTCGAAAATCGTTTTAATAATTATATGGATGTAATTCAGAGAAAATTAGGCGAATCCAATCATGCTATCGTTGGCTGCGGTATTCATCCCAACTGGAATAAAAATGAGAATACTCCAGTTGCTTATCCACGTTATCAGATGTTAGTGGACTATTTGAATTTGAGTAGAAATATGGCTGAATCAGACTTGCATCATTTCCCTGAATATGGTGCTTTTATCTGTGGGAGTCAGGTTCAGTTGGATGTTTCAAAGTCTAACTACTTACGAGTGATTAATGCTTTTACCCAAATTGAAGGGGCTAAGGCTTATTTACTTGCCAATTCTGAGTTTTCAGGTGAGAATTGGGATACGAAAATTTCAAGGGATATTTTCTGGGAAGAATCGATGCATGGTATATATCCAGAGAATGTTGGTGTCAATGCTAGGCTCTTTAAAGATGAGGATGATTTTTTTGATTATCTAGATCATTCTGCAATTTTTACTGCGGAACGCGATGGGCAAACCTATTATTTTTATCCGATTCAGGCAAGGGACTATTTGGCTACAACTGAAATCCAAGCATATGCTCTTAATGGGGATGAGATTCTTATTTACCCTCAAGAGAAGGATTTTGAAACTCATCGTAGTTATCAGTACCAAGACTTAACGACTCGGGGTACAGTTGAGTTTCGTAGTGTGTGTACTCAACCTCTAGAGAGAACCTTCGCTTCTGCAGCTTTTCACTTAGGATTGTTGGTTAATTTAGATAAGTTAGAAGCTTACTTAGAAACAGCGACTTTCTTTAAAGAATTTGGGCGAAATTACAAGTTTTTAAGACGACAATTTTCTAAGAAAAAGCTTACAAATGAGGAAGAAACTGCGATTATTGAATTTTCCAAACACATACTCCTGCTAGCTTGCGAAGGACTGGAGATGAGAAATAAGCAAGAAACAAGCTATTTACAGCCTTTGAAAGAAGAATTGGGCCTATAATTTCTCTTATAAAAGGAGAATTTTCTGAAAAATCATGATATAATGGATGAGACTATAGATAAAGGATAGAGAGTAATGACATTAGTTTATCAATCAACGCGTGATGCCAACAATACAGTAACTGCTAGCCAAGCTATTTTGCAAGGTTTGGCGACGGATGGTGGTTTGTTTGCACCGCTTACTTATCCAAAGGTAGATTTGGACTTTGACAAATTGAAAGATGCTTCTTACCAGGAAGTTGCTAAGTTAGTTTTGTCAGCATTTTTAGATGACTTTACAGCTGAGGAGTTGGACTACTGTATCAACAATGCCTACGATAGCAAGTTTGATATTCCAGCTATAGCGCCTTTGGTGAAATTAGACGGCCAATACAATTTGGAACTGTTCCATGGTTCAACAATTGCTTTTAAGGATATGGCCTTGTCTATTTTGCCATACTTTATGACAACAGCTGCTAAGAAGCATGGTTTGGAGAACAAGATTGTCATCTTAACAGCGACATCTGGTGATACTGGGAAAGCTGCTATGGCAGGGTTTGCGGATGTGCCTGGAACTGAGATTATCGTCTTTTATCCAAAGGATGGTGTCAGCAAGGTTCAAGAGTTGCAAATGACTACTCAGACTGGTGATAATACTCATGTTATCGCTATTGATGGTAACTTTGATGATGCTCAAACAAATGTGAAGCATATGTTTAACGATGTAGCCCTTCGTGAAAAGTTGGCTACCAATAAACTGCAATTTTCATCTGCCAACTCTATGAATATCGGTCGTTTGGTGCCACAGATTGTTTATTATGTTTATGCCTATGCTCAGTTGGTTAAGACTGGTGAGATTGTGGCTGGTGATAAGGTCAACTTCACAGTACCAACAGGAAATTTTGGAAATATCTTGGCTGCCTTTTATGCTAAGCAAATTGGTCTACCAGTTGGCAAATTAATCTGTGCTTCAAATGACAACAATGTTTTGACAGACTTTTTCAAGACACGTGTTTACGACAAGAAACGTGAGTTTAAAGTGACTACTAGTCCATCTATGGATATTTTGGTATCTTCAAACTTGGAGCGTTTGATTTTCCATCTTTTAGGTAATGATGCGGTTAAAACAGCTGAACTCATGAATGCCTTGAACAAGCAAGGACAATATGAGTTGACAGACTTTGATGCAGAGATTTTGGACCTCTTTGCAGCTGAATATGCGACTGAGGAAGAAACGGCAGCAGAAATCAAGCGTATTTATGAGGCAGATTCTTATATCGAGGATCCACATACGGCGGTTGCCTCGGCAGTTTATAAGAAATACCAAGCGGCTACTGGCGATGTGACTAAGACAGTGATTGCTTCAACAGCGAGTCCATACAAGTTCCCAGTGGTTGCAGTAGAAGCTGTAACAGGTAAAGTAGGCTTGACTGACTTTGAAGCCTTGGCTCAATTACATGATATTTCAGGAGTTGCAGTGCCACCAGCAGTTGACGGGCTTGAAACAGCTCCTGTTCGTCACAAGACAACAGTGGCAGCTGCTGATATGCAAGCAGCGGTTGAGGCTTATCTAGGACTTTAAGACAGAGGGAGTAAACTCGGTTGGGAAACCAACTGAGTTTCTTTTCATCAGGAGGAAGGATTGTTTAAGAAAAATAAAGACATTCTTAATATTGCCTTGCCAGCTATGGGCGAAAACTTTTTGCAGATGCTCATGGGGATGGTGGATAGTTACTTGGTAGCCCACTTGGGCTTGATAGCTATTTCGGGTGTATCAGTAGCTGGCAATATTATCACGATTTATCAGGCGATTTTCATCGCTCTGGGAGCTGCTATTTCCAGTGTTATTTCAAAAAATTTGGGGCAGAAGGATCAATCTATGCTAGCCTATCATGTGACTGAGGCATTGAAGATTACCTTACTATTAAGTTTCCTTTTAGGATTTTTGTCCATCTTCGCTGGGAAAGAGATGATAGGACTTTTGGGGACGGAGAGAGATGTAGCTGAGAGTGGTGGACTCTACCTATCTTTGGTAGGCGGATCGATTGTTCTTTTGGGGTTCATGACGAGTCTGGGAGCCTTGATTCGTGCAACGCATAATCCACGTCTGCCTCTCTATGTTAGTTTTTTATCCAATGCCTTGAATATTCTTTTTTCAAGTCTAGCTATTTTTGTTCTGGATATGGGGATAGCTGGTGTTGCTTGGGGGACAATTCTGTCTCGTTTGGTAGGTCTTGTGATTTTATGGTCGCAATTAAAGTTGCCTTTTGAGAAACCGACTTTTGGTTTAGATAAGGAACTATTGACCTTAGCGTTGCCAGCAGCTGGAGAGAGGCTCATGATGAGGGCTGGAGATGTCGTGATCATTGCCTTGGTTGTTTCTTTTGGAACGGAGGCGGTGGCTGGAAATGCAGTCGGAGAAGTCTTGACCCAGTTTAACTATATGCCTGCCTTTGGCGTCGCTACTGCAACGGTCATGCTGGTAGCTCGAGCAGTTGGAGAGGATAATTGGGAAAGAGTAGCTAATTTGAGCAAGCAAACCTTTTGGCTTTCTCTGCTTCTCATGTTGCCCTTGACGCTTAGTGTCTATGCCTTGGGTATACCACTAACTCATCTCTATACGACTGATTCTCTAGCGGTGGAGGCTAGTGTGCTAGTGACACTTTTTTCACTACTTGGTACTCCTATGACGATAGGAACAGTCATCTATACAGCAGTCTGGCAGGGTTTGGGCAATGCTCGGCTTCCCTTTTATGCGACAAGTATAGGAATGTGGTGTATCCGCATTGGAACAGGATATCTGATGGGGATTGTGCTTGGTTGGGGCTTGCCCGGTATTTGGGCCGGAACCCTTTTGGATAATGGTTTTCGTTGGTTATTTCTACGTTACCGTTACCAGCGTTATATGAGCTTGAAAGGATAGGAAATGCAAAAAACAGCTTTTATTTGGGATTTAGATGGGACTTTATTGGATTCTTACGAAGCGATTTTATCAGGAATTGAGGAAACTTTTGCTCAGTTTTCTATTCCTTATGATAAGGAGCAGGTGAGGGAGTTTATTCTCAAGTTTTCTGTGCAGGATTTACTTGTGCAGGTGGCAGAAGAGAGAAAGCTGGATGTGGAAATGCTAAATCAGGTGCGTGCCCAGAGTTTGGCTGAGAAGAATGCTCAGGTAGTTTTGATGCCAGGTGCGCGTGATGTGCTAGCTTGGGCAGAGGAATCAGGAATTCAGCAGTTTGTTTACACTCATAAGGGAGACAATGCTCGTACCATTCTCAGAGACTTGGGTTTGGAATCTTATTTTACAGAGATTTTAACCAGTCAGAGTGGTTTTGTGCGGAAGCCAAGTCCAGAAGCGGCTAACTATCTGTTAGGCAAGTATCAGTTGGATTCTGAGAAGACCTATTATATAGGGGATCGGACTCTGGATGTGGAATTTGCCCAGAATAGTGGGATTCAAAGTATCAACTTTTTAGAGTCGACTTATGAAGGAAATCATAGGATTCAAGGGTTAGCAGATATTCCTTATATTTTTGGGGATTGGGAACGATAAGATTGTGTCAGTTTTGTGACAGAGACCTAACAAACTATTTCAAGTAACCAAGTTTGTTACAAGGAATAGACAGTTCTGTTAAATAGGCCCGAGAGGGCTTTTTTTCTGCATTTTTTGTGTTATGATAGACAGGTACTCATTTGAAAGGAATAGGAAAGAATGAAGAAAAGAATATTATTAGCTTCAACAGTAGCCTTGTCATTTGCCCCAGTATTGGCAACTCAAGCAGAAGAAGTTCTTTGGACTGCACGTAGTGTTGAGCAAATCCAAAACGATTTGACTAAAACGGACAACAAAACAAGTTATACCGTTCAGTATGGTGATACCTTGAGCACCATTGCAGAAGCCTTGGGTGTAGATGTCACAGTTCTTGCGAATTTGAATAAAATCACTAATATGGACTTGATTTTCCCAGAAACTGTTTTGACAACGACCGTCAATGAAGCAGAAGAAGTAACAGAAGTTGAAATCCAAACACCTCAAGCGGCTTCTAGTGAAGAGGTGACAACTGCGACAGCAGATTTGACAACCAATCAAGTGACCGTAGATGATCAAACTGTTCAGGTTGCAGACCTTTCTCAACCGATTGCAGAAGCGCCAAAAGCGGTAGAAACTACAAGTACAAAAGAAGTAGCAACAAATTCAGAAGTTGCAGAGACAGTTGCTACTGCAGAAGAAGTAGCACCATCTACAAATACTTCAACGTCAGAGGAGCAAACAGCCGAAACAAGTAGTGCAGTTGCAGAAGCAGCTCCTCAGGCAACGACTTCAGCTGAGAAAAATGAAACTCAAGCAAGCCCACAAGATGTTTCAACAGTGGAAGAAACTACAACTCCAACAGAAGAAACAGCAATCGAAACAACTGCAAAAAGTTCAGAAGAATTAAAAGAAGCCTCATCAAATGAAGCTACAACAGCAGTTTCTACTTATCAACCAGAAGAGAAGAAAACAGTTTCAACAACTTACGCAGCTCCAGCAGCGCCCGATTATGCTGGACTTGCGGTAGCGAAATCTGAAAATGCAGGCCTTCAACCACAAACAGCGGCCTTTAAAGAAGAAATTGCTAACTTGTTTGGCATCACATCCTTTAGTGGTTACCGTCCAGGAGACAGTGGAGATCACGGAAAAGGTTTGGCTATCGACTTTATGGTACCAGAAAGCTCAGAATTAGGGGATAAGATTGCGGAATACGCTATTCAAAACATGGCCAGCCGTGGAATTAGTTACATTATTTGGAAACAACGTTTCTATGCTCCATTCGATAGCAAATATGGGCCAGCTAATACTTGGAACCCAATGCCAGACCGTGGTAGCGTGACAGAAAATCACTATGATCACGTTCACGTTTCAATGAATGGATAAACCAGACTTGGTAATATCATTTTGACGAATGAGATCTAGCTTTCATGATTGGAAGTAAGTCTCGTTCGTTTTTCTTTGTCATACTCTTCGAAAGTCTCTTCAAACCACGTCAGTTTTATCTGCAACCTCAAAGCTGTGCTTTGAGCAACCTACGGCTAGCTTCCTAGTTTGCTCTTTGATTTTCATTGAGTATCAATATGAATGGAAAATGGAAGTTACCATTTTGTAATGATTGAAGCAACATTCTTGCAATCAATTTTACTTTATAACACAATTGATTAGTCAACTATTGATAAATCAAGATAGGAGAAAGAAATGATAGAGATTCAAGATCTGCTTTATCAACTCCGCTTGTCTGAGCAAGCGAGTACGCAATTGTTTTAAAAAAAACTTGGGATTAGTTTGACACGGTATCAGATTTTATTATTTTTGCTGAAGCATTCCCCTTGTAATCAAATAGCGGTTCAGGAGCGTTTGAAGATTGATTAGGCTGCTTTGACCCGACATTTCAAAATTCTGGAAAAGGAAGGTTTGGTGGAGGCTACGAAGTATGCCAAAGAGCAGTTAGTTGTGAATCCGCCTCTGCAGCATATCAAGGTTAAGGAAGAGATGGAAAGTATCTTAACAGAGTCTGAAAGAACAGAACTCAGCCGTTTAGTAAATAAATTGGTTTTGGGTATTGAAAATATAGAAATTTAAGGAGAAATAGATGTCAATTATTACAATCATTTTAGCAACGATTGTTGCTTTGGAGCATTTTTACATTTTTTATTTGGAAAGTATTGCAACGCAATCAGATGCGACTAGTCGTGTCTTTAACATGGACAAGGAAGAACTGGCTCGTCCGTCAGTAAGTTCATTGTTTAAAAATCAAGGGATTTATAATGCTCTGTAGGAGTCTTTCTCTTGTATGGGATTTATTTCTCACAGAATTTAGAAATTGTGACTATTTTTGTTTTATTTGTGATTGGTGCTGCGGCTTATGGCTCTCTCACAGCAGATAAGAAAATTATTTTGAAGCAAGGTGGACCAGCTATTTTGGCCTTGATTAGTATTTTTCTCTTTAAATAAACTTTAATGCCGGTCTGATCCTCTCTAGTCCTTTTCACTCCAGAATAAGGGAAATATGTTATACTTGTTTTTAAGAAAATAGTTTCATGGAATTGGTTGTAAGGAGTTAGAAATGAAAGTATTAGTGACAGGTTTTGAGCCCTTTGGAGGGGAAAAGGTCAATCCAGCTTTGGAGGCCATTAAAGGTTTACCAGCTGAAATCCATGGTGCTGAGGTCCGTTGGCTAGAAGTGCCAACAGTCTTTCACAAATCGGCCCAAGTATTGGAAGAAGAAATGAGTCGTTATCAACCGGACTTTGTCCTTTGTATCGGCCAAGCAGGTGGAAGAACCAGCTTGACACCTGAGCGAGTGGCTATAAATCAAGACGATGCACGCATTCCTGATAACGAAGGTAATCAGCCGATTGACCTTCCCATTCGTCCAGATGGTGCTCCGGCTTACTTTAGTAGTCTGCCGATTAAAGCGATGGTCCAAGCTATAAAAAAAGAGGGCTTGCCGGCCTCTGTTTCAAATACGGCAGGGACTTTTGTCTGCAATCATTTGATGTATCAGGCTCTCTATTTGGTAGAAAAGAAATTTCCACATGTTAAGGCAGGTTTTATGCACATTCCTTATATGATGGAACAGGTGGTGAATCGACCGACTACTCCAGCTATGAGTTTAGTGGATATTAGGCGAGGGATAGAAGCGGCAATCGGGGCTATTATAGAACATGGAGATCAGGATCTCAAGTTGGTAGGTGGAGAAACTCATTGATAGAAAAAAGCTTGAGGGGCCACCTTCAAGCTTTTGGACGTTTTCGAGCCAGTACTGCTCGGTAAAAAATCATTTTATTGATTTTAATGTAGGGTAGGAGTGAAAAACTAGCAATTCCAAAGGTAATCCAATTGAGGAAGTACCAAGGAAGGAGTTGTAAGTCTAGTACAAAACGCTGAAACTTATAGCCTTTCATCAGGAAACGGCTGGTTTTAAGGATTTGCCCTGGTTTAGCTTGGCCCAAGTCTAGGGTGTCACAGAGGAGAAATTCTACCTGCGAATAGGCATAGTATTGTGGAATATAGAGACTATTTCCGACAATCATCAAGAGGATACTTGCTAGAAAATAGAGACCAAAGGTCATGAGGAAACGTTCAGTTTCAACTGACGAGAGATCCAGATTAGGAAACTCAGGATGAAGGACAACGAATTTCTTGGCTAAAAAGCTACTGTAAAAGAGAAAGTAAATCCCGAGTAAACTAGGAATGCTCCATAAGAAGAGATAGAAACGTTTGAGAAGTAGAGTCAAAAAGGTTTGTGAAAAGTGCTCTTCGTTAAAGAGAGTGAGACTATTTTTGACGGATAGTTCTGTATCTGGATTCTTGATGAGTTTCAGCGTTGTATAGACTGAACTGGTCAGAAGTATTGTTCCGATAAAGGAGACTAATAGAGGAAAAAGGTAGGCTTGGAATACATGGCCAAACACGCTTAAAAAGGGTTGTTCTAAAACACTCTCGTTGATGCGCTCTAAGGGATTGAGGAAGCCAGACAAAATGATCAGCATGCTAGGTAAGAGATAGACGAGAAAGAGACGGGGATTTTCAGCCTGAAATTGTCTAGCTTGCAGACGAATGGTTTTTAAATCAATTTTTGGGTATTTCATTCTCTCATTATACACCATAGTTCGTGACAGTTCCAGCTTTTTTTGATAAAATCATACAGTATGCCCTTGGGCACAAAGTATGAACTGGGACTGTTTTTCCCAGCTTCGGAGGTAAAAAATGTCAGATTCACCAATCAAATATCGTTTGATTAAGAAAGAAAAACACACGGGAGCTCGTCTGGGAGAAATCATCACACCCCATGGTACCTTCCCAACACCTATGTTTATGCCAGTTGGGACACAAGCCACTGTCAAAACTCAGTCGCCTGAAGAATTGAAGGAAATGGGGTCGGGAATTATCCTGTCAAACACCTATCATCTCTGGCTTCGTCCTGGAGATGAACTCATTGCACGCGCAGGCGGTCTCCATAAGTTCATGAATTGGGACCAGCCTATTTTGACAGATAGTGGTGGTTTTCAGGTTTATTCCTTAGCAGATAGTCGCAATATCACAGAAGAAGGGGTAACTTTTAAAAACCATCTCAATGGTTCTAAGATGTTCTTGTCCCCAGAAAAAGCCATCTCTATTCAGAACAATCTGGGTTCAGATATCATGATGTCCTTTGACGAATGTCCCCAGTTTTATCAACCATACGACTACGTTAAGAAATCAATCGAGCGTACCAGTCGTTGGGCTGAGCGTGGTTTGAAGGCTCACCGTCGTCCGCATGACCAAGGGTTATTTGGGATTGTGCAGGGGGCTGGATTTGAAGACCTTCGTCGCCAATCGGCTCATGACCTTGTCAGCATGGACTTCCCAGGCTACTCTATCGGTGGTTTGGCAGTGGGAGAAACCCACGAAGAGATGAATGCTGTCTTGGACTTCACAACCCAACTGCTTCCTGAAAATAAACCTCGTTATCTGATGGGTGTGGGAGCGCCAGATAGCTTGATTGATGGGGTGATTCGTGGGGTGGATATGTTTGATTGTGTCTTGCCGACTCGTATCGCTCGTAATGGGACTTGTATGACCAGTCAAGGTCGTTTGGTTGTAAAAAATGCTCAGTTTGCTGAGGACTTTACGCCACTGGATCCTGAGTGTGATTGCTACACATGTAAGAACTATACACGCGCTTATCTTCGTCACCTGCTCAAGGCTGATGAAACCTTTGGTATCCGCTTGACTAGCTACCACAATCTTTACTTCTTGCTTAACCTGATGAAGCAAGTGCGACAAGCCATCATGGATGACAATCTCTTGGAATTCCGTGAGTATTTTATTGAAAAATATGGCTATAATAAATCAGGCCGTAATTTTTAAACTGGAATAGATATAAGCTAAAAATCCTAAGTTTTCTCTTGGGATTTTTCTTCTTTTTTTGATAGAATAAAGTGTACAATGAAAGGGAGAATAAACTCGTATGCGTATTAAATGGTTTTCCTTGATTAGGATTACAGGTTTACTTTTGGTACTCTTGTATCATTTCTTTCAGACGATCTTTCCTGGAGGATTTTTCGGGGTAGATGTCTTTTTTACATTTTCAGGTTTCCTGATTACAGCTCTACTTATCGAAGAATTTTCTAAAAATCATGAAATTGATTTGGTTGGATTTTTTAGGAGACGCTTTTATCGTATCGTACCACCTGTGGTTTTGATGGTCTTGGTAACCATGCCCTTTACCTTTCTAGTTCGCCAAGATTATGTGGCTGGAATTGGGGGTCAAATTGCGGGTGTCTTAGGCTTCATGACCAACTTCTATGAACTTCTAACAGGAGGAAGTTATGAATCTCAGTTCATTCCTCATTTGTTTGTTCATAATTGGAGCTTGGCTGTTGAGGTTCACTACTATATCCTCTGGGGCTTGGCAGTTTGGTTCTTATCCAAACAGGCTAAATCAAATGGTCAGTTGAAGGGAATGGTCTTTCTCTTGTCTGCTGCTGCCTTCTTGATCAGCTTCTTCTCTATGTTTATTGGTAGTTTTCTAGTAACTTCTTATTCTTCTGTTTACTTCTCCAGTTTAACTCATATCTATCCATTCTTTTTGGGAAGTGTGTTAGCAACTATCGTAGGCGTTCGTCAGACGACTTCCCTAGTTAAGCAATTGGATAAAATCTGGGATTTACGCAAGACCCTTTTGGTTTTTGGAGGAGGTTTTGGATTCTTACTCATTTTGACCTTCTTTGTCAAATTTACCTATCTCTTTGCCTATCTTATGGGTTTCTTGCTTGCCAGCCTTGCAGCCCTTGCTATGATTCTGGCGGCGCGTGTCTTACATGAAAAGACTCCTAACATGCAGGAGCCAAAGATTATCAGCTTTTTAGCGGATACTAGCTATGCGGTTTATCTTTTCCATTGGCCTTTCTACATTATTTTCTCACAGTTGACATCAAATCTTCTTGCTGTGTTACTGACTTTGATTTTTTCTTATGGATTTGCCAGCCTGTCATTTTATGTGCTGGAACCTTGGATTGCGGGAAAGAACACACCTATTATACAAGCCCTTCGTCCTCTGCCTCATATTCACACAATCCTTGCAGCAAGTACAGGAATCTTGGCCTTCATTGTCTTCTTAGTAACTCTGTTGGCACCACAAGTGGGAGCTTTTGAGACAGACTTAACTGTCAATGGCTTGAAGCAAGCTGTAACAAATATTAACCAGACCAAGGTAATGACAGAACGAGCAGAAGCTGATAGTTTAGGAATTGCTGATGGCACTATGTTAATTGGTGATTCTGTAGCACTAAGAGCTAATACAGCCTTGCAGACAGCCCTTCCAGGGGCACAGATTAACGCGCAGGTCAGCAGAACAACCAAGACTGCCAACGAAATCATGCTCAACAATAGCCAGAATAAATTTCTACCAAAGATGGTGGTTATTGCAACTGGGGTAAATAATCCTGAAAATTACAAGGAAGACTGGGATAGTATCGTAAAAAATCTTCCTAAGGGCCACCATATGGTTTTGGTGACTCCTTATGAGGGAGATAAGACAAAAGAGACCTATGCAATCGTTGAGAAAGAGGCTGCCTATATGAGAGAATTGGCAGAGAAGACTCCTTACATCACGATAGCCGATTGGAATCAAGTTGCTAAGGAACATCCAGAGATCTGGACAGGAACAGACCAAGTCCATTTCGGAAGTGACACTAGCAAAATTGAAGCAGGAGCAAAATTGTATGCAGATACCATTGCCACAGCCTTGCAAACAGCTCAAGACAAGCCAGTCAAATCAAAATAACTTGTATTAAAAAGAGAAGAGTTGGAGAAATCCAGCTCTTTTAAAATATCTCTAGAAAATAGGTCTATACCATTTACAAATGAATCAGAAAGGTTTATAATGTAATTGACATAATAAATATCAAAAGTAATCTTTTAAGGAGGTCATTATTATGCCTAATTACGTTAAAGCGGATCAGTTTTTCTATCCATTTGGCATTCGTCGCGGTGGGTACTTAGAACTTGTTGATGGCAAATTTGGGAAACATGTGGATCAAATTCCTGAAGGAGCAGAGGTTCTTGACTATACTGGTTATAGCATTGCACCAGGTCTTGTGGATACTCATATTCATGGATATGCAGGTGTAGATGTGATGGACAACAACATTGAAGGTACATTGCATACTATGAGTGAAGGACTTCTTAGTACCGGTGTTACCAGTTTCTTGCCCACAACTTTAACAGCCACTTATGAGCAATTGCTTGCAGTCACTGAAAATCTTGGAAACCATTATAAAGAAGCAACAGGTGCTAAGATTCGTGGGATTTATTATGAAGGTCCATATTTCACAGAAACTTTTAAGGGGGCACAAAATCCAACTTATATGAGAGACCCGGGTGTTGAGGAGTTTCATTCTTGGCAGGATGCTGCAAAAGGGATGCTAAATAAAATCGCTATTGCACCAGAACGTGATGGGGTGGAAGATTTTGTACGTACTATTACAGGTGAAGGTGTGACAGTTGCACTTGGACACTCAGATGCGACATTTGAACAAGCTAAGAAGGCAGTTGATGCTGGAGCTAGTGTATGGGTACATGCCTATAATGGGATGCGTGGTTTAACACACCGCGAACTAGGTATGGTAGGAGCTATGTATGAGCTCCCACATACTTACGCAGAATTGATTTGTGATGGTTATCACGTAGATCCAAAAGCTTGTGAGATTTTACTTAAGCAAAAGGGGACAGAAAACATCGCTCTTATTACGGACTGTATGACAGCTGGTGGGCTTGAAGACGGTGACTATATGTTGGGAGAATTCCCTGTTGTAGTAGCAAATGGAACTGCACGTCTCAAATCTACTGGTAATTTGGCAGGTTCTATCCTCAAACTTAAAGATGGTATGAGAAATGTAGTCGAGTGGGGTATTGCGAATCCACACGAAGCAGTCATGATGGCTAGCCTTAACCCAGCAAAATCTGTTCACATTGATGATGTCTGTGGTCAAATCCGTGAAGGTTATGATGCGGACTTTATCGTATTAGATAAAGATTTGGAATTGGTAGCGACCTATCTAGATGGTGTGAAACGTTATCAAGCATAAGAGAAAAAGCAGAAGTTAGAGATTAGCTTCTGCTTTTTTATCTATATTGCTTTACCGGTAAATAAAAAAGTTAAAAAAATCACAAAAAAACTTGAAGAAACAAATGAAAAGGCTTACAATTATATTATAAATAGTACAAATAAAAAAACGGAGGAATGCTTTATGAAAGCCTATACTTATGTTAAACCAGGACTTGCTTCTTTTGTTGATGTAGACAAACCAGTGCTTCGCAAGCCAACAGACGCTATTGTGCGTATCGTAAAAACTACTATTTGTGGAACAGACCTCCATATTATCAAAGGAGATGTTCCTGCTTGCCAAAGTGGTACCATTCTTGGTCACGAAGGGATTGGGATTGTTGAAGAAGTTGGAGAAGGAGTTTCTAACTTCAAAAAAGGCGACAAGGTCTTGATTTCTTGTGTCTGTGCCTGTGGTAAATGCTACTACTGTAAAAAAGGGATTTATGCCCACTGTGAAGACGAAGGAGGCTGGATTTTCGGTCACTTGATTGATGGTATGCAGGCTGAATATCTACGTGTCCCTCATGCAGATAATACTCTTTACCATACTCCAGAAGACTTGTCAGATGAAGCCTTGGTTATGTTATCAGACATTTTGCCTACTGGGTATGAAATTGGTGTCTTGAAAGGGAAAGTAGAACCTGGTTGTAGTGTAGCCATTATTGGTTCAGGACCTGTTGGATTGGCTGCTCTCTTGACAGCTCAGTTTTACTCACCAGCCAAATTGATTATGGTGGACTTAGACGATAACCGTTTGGAAACTGCCCTATCATTTGGTGCGACTCATAAGGTTAATTCTTCAGACCCTGAAAAAGCCATTAAAGAAATTTATGATTTGACAGATGGACGTGGTGTGGATGTTGCTATCGAAGCTGTTGGTATTCCTGCAACATTTGATTTCTGTCAAAAGATTATCGGTGTAGACGGAACAGTTGCCAACTGTGGTGTACATGGTAAACCAGTTGAATTCGACTTGGATAAACTTTGGATTCGCAACATCAATGTAACAACTGGTTTGGTATCTACAAATACTACTCCACAATTGTTGAAAGCACTTGAAAGTCATAAGATTGAACCAGAAAAATTGGTAACTCATTATTTCAAACTCAGTGAAATTGAAAAAGCCTATGAAGTCTTCAGTAAGGCAGCAGACCACCATGCAATCAAGGTCATTATCGAAAACGATATCTCGGAAGCCTAAGTAGTAAAAACATTTTGGAACATAAGCAAATAGAAATTCAGTCATCATAAGATGGCTGGATTTTTTATCTGGAAATTAAGAAATGAGCATATTTCTTTCCTTGTCTGGCGGAATTAGTTATAATATACGATACAAAGGAATGAATGAATATGTATCGTGTTATAGAAATGTACGGAGATTTTGAACCTTGGTGGTTCTTAGAAGGTTGGGAAGAAGACATTGTAGCAAGTAAGAAATTTGACCAGTATTATGATGCTCTCAAATACTACAAAACTTGCTGGTTTAGATTGGAACAAGAATCCCCTCTTTATAAAAGTAGAAGTGACTTGATGACTATTTTTTGGGATCCAGAAGATCAACGCTGGTGTGATGAATGTGATGAGTATTTGCAACAATACCATTCTTTGGCTCTTTTGCAGGACGAGCAGGTTATTCCAGATGAAAAACTACGCCCAGGATATGAAAAACAAACAGGTAAGGAAAGGCATCGTTCTTGCCGTATGAAATTAAAATAGAGAAAAAGTAACTTTTTTAGAGTTGCTTTTTTTATTTTTCCAACTCTTTGCGAATAGTATAGGTGAGGAGGTAAGTATGGTTCAAGAAATTGCACAAGAAATCATTCGTTCGGCTCGGAAAAAAGGGGCGCAGGATATTTATTTTGTCCCTAAGTTAGACGCCTATGAGCTTCATATGAGGGTGGGAGACGAGCGCTGTAAAATTGGTTGCTATGATTTCGAAAAATTTGCGGCCGTCATCAGTCATTTCAAGTTTGTGGCAGGTATGAATGTGGGAGAAAAGCGACGTAGTCAGCTTGGTTCCTGCGATTATGCCTATGATGATAAGATGGCGTCCCTACGTTTATCTACTGTAGGAGACTATCGAGGGCATGAGAGTTTAGTCATTCGCTTGTTGCATGATGAGGAGCAGGATTTGCATTTTTGGTTTCAGGATATTGAAGAATTGGGCAAGCAGTACAGGCAACGGGGACTCTATCTTTTTGCTGGTCCGGTCGGAAGTGGCAAGACGACCCTGATGCATGAATTGGCCAAGTCCCTTTTTAAGGGACAACAAGTTATGTCCATTGAAGATCCGGTAGAAATCAAACAAGAGGATATGCTCCAGTTGCAGTTAAATGAAGCAATCGGGTTGACCTATGAAAATCTGATCAAACTTTCCTTGCGTCATCGTCCTGACCTCTTGATTATCGGAGAAATTCGGGACAGCGAGACAGCGCGTGCAGTGGTCAGAGCCAGTTTGACAGGGGCGACAGTCTTTTCAACCATTCATGCCAAGAGTATTCGAGGTGTTTATGAACGCTTGCTGGAGTTGGGCGTGAGTGAAGAGGAATTAGCAGTCGTTCTGCAAGGAGTCTGCTACCAGAGATTAATCGGGGGAGGAGGAATCGTTGACTTTGCAAACAAAGACTATCAAGAACACCAGCCAACTAGCTGGAATGCGCAGATTGACCAGCTTCTTAAAGATGGACATATCACAAGCCTTCAGGCTGAAACGGAAAAAATTAGCTACAGCTAAGCAAAAAAATATCATCACCTTGTTTAACAATCTCTTTTTCAGCGGTTTTCATCTGGTGGAGACTATCTCCTTTTTAGATAGGAGTGCTTTGTTGGACAAGCAGTGTGTGACCAAGATGCGCACGGGCTTGTCTCAGGGGAAATCATTCTCAGAAATGATGGAAAGTTTGGGTTTTTCAAGTGCCATTGTCACCCAGTTATCCCTAGCTGAAGTTCATGGGAATCTTCACCTGAGTTTGGGAAAGATAGAAGAGTATCTAGACAATCTAGCCAAGGTCAAGAAAAAATTAATTGAAGTAGCGACCTATCCCTTGATTTTACTGGGATTTCTTCTCTTAATCATGCTGGGGCTACGTAACTACCTACTACCACAACTGGATGGTAGTAATATTGCCACCCAAATTATTGGCAATCTGCCACAAATCTTTCTAGGAATGGTAGGGTTTGTTTCCATACTTGCCCTTTTAGCACTGACTTTTTATAAAAGAAGTTCTAAGATGCGCGTCTTTTCTATCCTAGCACGCCTTCCTTTTCTTGGAATCTTTGTGCAGACTTATCTGACAGCTTATTATGCGCGTGAGTGGGGTAATATGATTTCTCAAGGGCTGGAGTTGACGCAGATTTTTCAAATGATGCAGGAACAAGGTTCCCAGCTCTTTAAAGAAATCGGTCAAGATTTAGCTCAATCCCTACAAAATGGTCGCGAATTTTCTCAAACCATAGCAACCTATCCTTTCTTTAAAAAGGAGTTGAGTCTCATCATCGAGTATGGGGAAGTCAAGTCCAAGCTGGGTAGTGAGTTGGAAATCTATGCTGAAAAAACTTGGGAGGCCTTTTTTACCCGAGTCAATCGCACCATGAACTTAGTACAGCCACTAGTCTTTATCTTTGTGGCTCTTATTATCGTTTTACTTTACGCGGCAATGCTAATGCCCATGTATCAAAATATGGAGGTAAATTTTTAAAATGAAAAAAATGATGACATTCTTGAAAAAAGCGAAAGTGAAGGCTTTCACACTGGTAGAGATGTTAGTGGTCCTTTTAATCATCAGTGTGCTTCTCTTGCTCTTTGTACCTAATTTGACCAAGCAAAAAGAGGCGGTCAATGACAAAGGAAAAGCTGCTGTTGTTAAGGTAGTGGAAAGCCAGGCAGAGCTTTATAGCTTGGATAAAAATGAAGATGCTAGCCTAAGTAAGTTACAAGCAGATGGGCGAATCACAGAAGAACAGGCTAAAGCTTATAATGAATACTATGCTAAAAATGGAGGAGCAAATCGTAAAGTCAATGATTAAGGCCTTTACCATGCTGGAAAGCCTCTTAGTTTTGGGACTTGTGAGTATCGTTGCCTTGGGCTTGTCTGGCTCTGTTCAGTCCACTTTTGCGGCGGTAGAGGAGCAGATTTTCTTTATGGAGTTTGAAGAACTCTATCGGGAAACCCAAAAACGCAGTGTAGCTAGTCAGCAAAAGACTAGTCTAAACTTAGATGGGCAGACGATTAGCAATGGCAGTCAAAAGTTGACAGTTCCTAAAGGCATTCAAGCACCATCCGGCCAAAGTATTACATTTGACCGAGCTGGGGGCAATTCGTCCCTGGCCAAGGTTGAATTTCAGACCAGTAAAGGAGCGATTCGTTATCAATTATATCTAGGAAATGGAAAAATTAAACGCATTAAGGAAACAAAAAATTAGGGCAGTGATTTTACTGGAAGCAGTGGTCGCTCTAGCTATCTTTGCCAGCATCGCGACCCTCCTTTTGGGCCAAATTCAGAAAAATAGGCAGGAAGAAGCAAAAATCTTGCAGAAAGAAGAAGTCTTGCGTGTAGCTAAGATGGCCCTGCAGACAGGTCAAAATCAGGTAAACATCAACGGAGTTGAGATTCAGGTGTTTTCTAGTGAAAAGGGATTGGAGGTCTACCATGGTTCAGAACAGTTATTGGCTATCAAAGAGCCATAAGATCAAGGCTTTTACCCTGTTAGAATCCCTGCTTGCCCTCATTGTCATCAGTGGAAGCTTACTTCTCTTTCAAGCCATGAGTCAGCTCCTCATTTCAGAAGTTCGCTACCAGCAGCAAAGCGAGCAAAAAGAGTGGCTCTTGTTTGTGGACCAGCTGGAGGCAGAATTAGACCGTTCGCAGTTCGAAAAAGTAGAAGGCAATCGAATTTATATGAGGCAGGATGGCAAGGAAATTGCGATAGGCAAGTCTAAATCGGACGATTTTCGAAAAACCGATGCCAGTGGACGAGGTTATCAGCCCATGGTTTATGGACTCAAATCAGCTCAAATTACAGAGGACAATCAAGTGGTTCGTTTTCGTTTCCAGTTTCAAAAAGGCTTAGAAAGGGAGTTCATCTATCGTGTGGAAAAAGAAAAAAGTTAAGGCAGGTGTTCTCCTCTATGCAGTCACCCTGGCAGCCATCTTTAGCCTTTTGTTACAATTTTACTTGAACCGACAAGTCGCCCACTATCAAGATTATGCTTTAAATAAAGAAAAGTTAATCGCTTTTGCCATGGCTAAGCGAACCAAGGATAAAGCTGAGAAAGAAAGTGGGGAACAGGTCTTTAACCTAGGTCAAGTAAGCTATCAAAACAAGAAAACAAGCTTGGTGACAAGGGTTCGTACGCCTAAGAGTCAATATGAGTTCATCTTTCCTTCCGTCAAAATCAAAGAAGAGAAAACGGATAAAAAGGAAAAGGTAGTGACTGATTCAAGCGAAAAAGCGGAAAAGAAAAAATCAGAAGAGAAGTCTGAAAAGAAAGAGAATTCCTAGCCAATCAAGCTACTTTGTGCTAAACTAAAAATATGAAACATGATTTTAACCACAAAGCAGAAACTTTTGATTCAACTAAAAATATCTTCCTCGCAAACTTGGTTTGTCAAGCGGTCGAGAAACAGATTGATCTTCTGTCAGACAAAGAAATTCTGGATTTTGGTGGTGGGACAGGTCTATTAGCCTTGCCCCTAGCCAAGCAGGCTAAGTCTGTCACTCTTGTAGACATTTCTGAGAAAATGCTGGAGCAAGCTCGTTTGAAAGCAGAACAGCAAGAAATCAAGAATATCCAGCTTTTGGAGCAAGATTTACTGAAAAATCCCTTGAAGCAAGAGTTTGATCTCATTGTTGTTTGTCGGGTTCTTCATCATATGCCTGATTTGGATGCGGCTCTCTCACTGTTTCATCAGCATTTGAAGGGAGATGGGCGACTCCTTATTGCCGATTTTACCAAGACGGAAGCTAACCATCATGGATTTGATTTAAGTGAACTGGAAAACAAGCTAATGGAGCATGGTTTTTCATCTGTGCATAGTCAGATTCTCTATAGTGCCGAAGACCTGTTTCAAGGAAATTACTCAGAACTCTTTTTAACAGTAGCCCAAAAATCACTCGCCTAGTCAGGGAGTGATTTTTCTATAAGGATGGAAAAAAGAAGGGAAATTTGATAAGATAGGAATATGGATTTTGAAAAAATTGAACAAGCTTATACCTATTTACTAGAGAATGTCCAAATCATCCAAAGTGATTTGGCGACCAATTTTTATGACGCCCTGGTGGAGCAAAACAGCATCTATCTGGATGGTGAAACTGAGCTAAATCAGGTCAAGGAGAACAATCAAGCTCTTAAGCGTTTAGCGCTTCGCAAAGAAGAATGGCTCAAGACCTATCAGTTTCTCTTGATGAAGGCTGGGCAAACAGAACCCTTGCAGGCTAATCACCAGTTTACACCAGATGCTATTGCTTTACTTTTGGTGTTTATTGTGGAAGAGCTGTTTAAAGAGGAGGAGATTACGATCCTCGAAATGGGTTCTGGGATGGGAATTTTGGGCGCTACTTTCTTGACCTCGCTGGCTAAAAAAGTGGATTATTTGGGAATGGAAGTGGATGATTTGCTGATTGATTTAGCAGCTAGCATGGCAGATGTGATTGGTTTGCAGGCTGGCTTTGTCCAAGGAGATGCCGTTCGTCCACAAATGCTCAAAGAAAGCGATGTGGTCATCAGCGACTTGCCTGTTGGCTATTATCCTGATGATGCCGTTGCAGCGCGCCATCAAGTTGCTTCTAGTCAAGAACATACCTACGCCCATCACTTGCTCATGGAACAAGGGCTTAAGTACCTCAAATCAGATGGCTACGCTATTTTTCTAGCTCCGAGTGATTTGTTGACCAGTCCTCAAAGTGATTTATTGAAAGGCTGGTTGAAAGAGGAGGCGAATCTAGTTGCCATGATTAGTTTGCCTGAAAATCTCTTTGCTAATGCTAAACAATCTAAGACTATTTTTATCTTACAGAAGAAAAGTGAAACAGCAGTAGATCCTTTTGTTTATCCACTTGCTAGTTTGCAAGATGCAAGTGTTTTAATGAAATTTAAAGAAAATTTTCAAAAATGGACTCAAGGTACTGAAATATAAAATAGATTTTGTTATAATAGATGAAAACGCTTAAAAAGGGGTATCATGTTATGACAAAAACAATTGCAATCAATGCGGGAAGTTCAAGTTTGAAATGGCAATTATATTTAATGCCAGAAGAAAAAGTATTGGCGAAAGGGTTGATTGAACGTATCGGTTTGAAAGATTCAATTTCAACTGTAAAATTTGATGGCCGTTCTGAACAACAAATTTTGGATATCGAAAATCATACACAAGCTGTTAAAATTTTATTGGATGATTTGATTCGTTTCGATATTATCAAGGCTTATGATGAGATTACAGGTGTTGGACACCGTGTTGTTGCAGGTGGAGAATATTTTAAAGAATCAACAGTCGTTGAGGGAGATGTTTTAGAAAAAGTTGAAGAGTTGAGCTTGTTAGCTCCTCTCCACAATCCAGCCAATGCAGCAGGTGTTCGTGCCTTCAAGGAATTGTTGCCAGACATTACCAGTGTAGTTGTTTTTGATACTTCATTCCACACAACTATGCCAGAGAAAGCTTATCGCTATCCTCTGCCAACAAAATATTACACAGAAAACAAGGTTCGTAAATATGGTGCCCACGGTACAAGTCACCAGTTTGTAGCAGGAGAAGCTGCAAAACTCTTGGGACGTCCATTAGAAGATTTGAAATTGATTACTTGCCACATCGGTAATGGTGCTTCTATTACAGCAGTTAAGGGCGGTCAATCTGTTGATACTTCAATGGGATTCACTCCACTTGGTGGTGTGATGATGGGAACTCGTACAGGAGATATTGACCCAGCTATCATTCCTTACTTAATGCAATATACAGAGGACTTTAACACGCCTGAAGACATTAGTCACGTTCTTAATCGTGAATCAGGACTAATGGGGGTTTCAGGTAAATCCAGTGATATGCGTGATGTGATTGCTGCTATGGAAGAAGGGGACCACGATGCCACTTTAGCCTATGAAATGTATGTTGACCGTATCCAAAAACATATCGGTCAATACCTTGCGGTCCTAAATGGAGCAGATGCTATTATCTTTACTGCAGGTATCGGTGAAAATGCTGCAAATGTACGTGAAGATGTTATCTCAGGTATCTCTTGGTTTGGCTGTGATGTTGACCCAGAAAAGAATGTCTTTGGTGTGACAGGAGACATCTCAACAGAGGCAGCGAAAATACGTGTCCTGGTTATTCCAACAGATGAAGAATTGGTCATTGCCCGTGACGTTGAACGCTTGAAAAAATAAGTAAAACTAGTAAAAATATTCCGTACAAGGAGTTGGAAAAGAGATTTTTCCAGCTTCTTTTTCTGATGGAAATGTCCAAAACCTTGCTATGATTGGCTTTTTTGAAAAATATGGTATAATAGTAGTAATTTAATAGATGGAGTTGAGTTTTGAAGAAAAACTTTCGTGTAAAAAGAGAGAAAGATTTTAAGGCGATTTTCAAGGAGGGGACAAGTTTTGCCAATCGCAAATTTGTTGTCTACCAATTAGAAAACCAGAAAAACCATTTTCGAGTAGGTCTATCAGTTAGCAAAAAGCTGGGGAATGCCGTCACTAGAAATCAAATTAAGCGACGGATTCGGCATATTATCCAGAATGCCAAAGGGAGTCTGGTAGAAGATGTCGACTTTGTTGTCATTGCTCGAAAAGGGGTCGAAACCTTGGGATACGCAGAGATGGAGAAAAATCTACTCCACGTATTAAAATTATCAAAGATTTACCAGGAAGGAAATGGGAGTGAAAAAGAAACTACAGTTGACTAGTTTGCTAGGACTGTCCCTATTGATCATGACAGCCTGTGCAACAAATGGGGCAACTAGCGATATTACAGCCGATTCGGCTGATTTTTGGAGTAAATTTGTTTACTTCTTTGCGGAAATTATTCGCTTTTTATCATTTGATATCAGTATCGGAGTGGGGATTATTCTCTTTACGGTCTTGATTCGTACACTGCTTTTGCCAGTCTTTCAAGTGCAAATGGTGGCTTCCAGAAAAATGCAGGAAGCTCAACCACGCATTAAGGCGCTTCGAGAACAATATCCAGGTCGAGATATGGAAAGCAGAACCAAGCTAGAGCAAGAAATGCGTAAAGTCTTTAAAGAAATGGGTGTCAGACAGTCAGATTCTCTTTGGCCGATTTTGATTCAGATGCCGGTTATCTTGGCCTTGTTCCAAGCTCTATCAAGAGTTGACTTTTTAAAGACAGGTCATTTCTTATGGATTAACCTTGGTGGTGTGGATACAACCCTTGTTCTTCCGATTTTAGCAGCAGTATTCACCTTTTTAAGTACTTGGTTGTCCAACAAAGCCTTGTCTGAGCGTAATGGGGCTACGACTGCGATGATGTATGGGATTCCAGTCTTGATTTTTATCTTTGGGGTTTATGCTCCGAGCGGAGTCGCTCTCTACTGGGCGGTGTCCAATGCTTATCAAGTCTTGCAAACCTATTTCTTGAACAATCCATTCAAGATTATCGCAGAGCGTGAGGCTGTAGTACAGGCACAAAAAGATTTGGAAAATAGAAAAAGAAAAGCCAAGAAAAAGGCTCAGAAAACGAAATAATAAGGAGGAATCTGGTAATGGTAGTATTTACAGGTTCAACTGTTGAAGAAGCAATCCAGAAAGGATTGAAAGAATTAGATATTCCAAGAATGAAGGCTCATATCAAAGTCATTTCTCGTGAGAAAAAAGGGTTTCTTGGCTTATTTGGTAAAAAACCAGCCCAAGTGG
This sequence comes from Streptococcus mitis, assembly GCF_946188615.1. GTDB lineage: Bacteria > Bacillota > Bacilli > Lactobacillales > Streptococcaceae > Streptococcus > Streptococcus mitis_BZ. The sequence goes on along the minus strand of NZ_CAMHVK010000010.1, from coordinate 17,408 downwards.
ATATCGATGCTATTAGTGAAACGACAGTTGTAAAAGCAAACCAACAAGCTGTAAAGGGAGTTCCAAAGCAAATTAATGATTTGAATGAGCCTGTTAAAACAGTCAGTGAAGCAACGGTTGATTTGGGGCATGTTGTAGAAGCAATTAAAAAGATTGAAGAGGGAGGCCAAGGTATTTCTGATGAAGTCAAGGCTGAAATCTTAAAACATGAAAGACATGCCAGCACTATCTTAGAAGAAACTGGTCACATTGAGATTTTAAATGAATTACAACTTGAAGAAACTGCTCTCGAAGAAGTAGAAACACCTATTATTGAAAGCCAAACTGAGCAAACTGAAAGTCAAGAACTAGAAGACTTGGGCTTGAAGGTTGAACCGAGCTTTGATATTGAACAAGTAGCTACGGAAGTAACGACTTATGTTCAAACGATTATTGATGACATGGATGTTGAAGCCACACTTTCAAATGATTATAACCGTCGTAGCATCAATCTGCAAATTGATACCAACGAGCCAGGGCGTATTATCGGTTATCATGGTAAAGTATTGAAAGCCTTGCAGTTATTGGCTCAAAATTATCTTTATAACCGCTATTCAAGAACCTTCTACATTACAATCAATGTCAATGATTATGTCGAACACCGTGCAGAAGTCTTGCAGACCTATGCGCAAAAATTGGCGACTCGTGTTTTAGAAGAAGGACGTAGTCATCAAACAGATCCTATGTCAAATAGTGAACGCAAGATTATTCATCGTATTATTTCACGTATGGATGGCGTGACTAGTTACTCTGAGGGTGATGAGCCAAATCGCTATGTCGTTGTAGATACAGAATAAACAAAATCAGGGTTCTCCTGATTTTTTGCTAGCTGGAGGAGATTAAATTAATGTTGAATAAGATAAGAGACTATCTAGACTTTGCAGGATTACAGTACCGTAATCCAGATAAAGCTGGGGAAGAACGAGAGAAAATGCTGGAATTCCGCCACAAAGGACAAGAGGCCCGAAAGGATTTTACAGAATTGGCTAAAGCCTTTCAGGTAAATCATCCAGAATGGCAACTCCAACAAACTAGCCAGTGGATGAATCAAGCGCAGCGTTTGCGATCGCATTTTGGGGTTTATCTACAGAGAGACGGACAAGTGACAGAACCTATGATGGCTTTACGTTTGTACGGAAGTTCTTCTGATTTTGGAGTCTCACTAGAAGTCAGTTTCATCGAGCGCAAAAAAGATGAGCAAACTCTAGGCAAGCAGGCCAAGGTCCTAGAAGTTCCAGTGGTAGAAGGGATTTATTATCTAGCCTACTCTGATGGTCAAAGTCAAAGATGGAAAGCGAACGAAGAAAATCGTCGTACTTTGCGTGAGAAGGTAAGCAGTCAAGAAATCCGAAAAGTTTTAGTGAAGGCAGATGTTTCTTTTATTGAAAATCAATCATTAGAAGCCATTTTAGAAAAATTAGAAGAAGCATATGAACGCTTACTTCCCTACTATCAGGCGACTAGAGGATAGCAAATAGAATACTTATTTACGTCGAATTGTTTAATTGCTATTCTATGTATTTTTTCATATAATAGTAAAATAGAATGTGTGATTCAATAATCACCTCAAATAGAAAGGAAATTCTATGTCAAATCTATCTGTTAATGCAATTCGTTTCCTAGGTATTGACGCTATCAACAAGGCCAACTCAGGTCACCCAGGTGTGGTTATGGGAGCGGCTCCGATGGCATACAGCCTCTTTACAAAACAACTTCGTATCAATCCAGCTCAACCCAACTGGATTAACCGTGACCGCTTTATTCTTTCAGCAGGTCATGGTTCAATGCTTCTTTATGCTCTTCTTCACCTTTCTGGTTTTGAAGATGTTAGTATGGATGAGATCAAGAGCTTCCGTCAATGGGGTTCAAAAACACCAGGGCACCCAGAATTTGGCCATACAGCAGGAATTGATGCTACAACAGGTCCCCTAGGTCAAGGGATTTCAACTGCCACTGGTTTTGCCCAAGCAGAACGTTTCTTGGCAGCCAAATATAATCGTGAAGGTTACAATATCTTTGACCACTATACTTATGTTATCTGTGGAGACGGAGACTTGATGGAAGGTGTCTCAAGTGAGGCGGCTTCATACGCAGGTTTGCAAAAACTAGATAAGTTGGTTGTCCTTTATGATTCAAATGACATCAACTTGGATGGTGAGACAAAGGATTCCTTTACAGAAAGTGTTCGTGACCGTTACAATGCTTACGGTTGGCATACTGCCTTGGTTGAAGATGGAACAGACTTGGAAGCAATCCATGCTGCTATCGAAACAGCAAAAGCTTCAGGCAAACCATCTTTAATTGAAGTGAAGACGGTTATTGGATACGGTTCTCCAAACAAACAAGGGACTAATGCCGTACACGGTGCTCCTCTTGGAGCAGATGAAACTGCAGCAACTCGCCAAGCTCTTGGTTGGGACTATGAACCATTTGAAATCCCAGCTGAAGTTTATGCAGATTTCAAGGAAAATGTTGCAGACCGTGGCGCATCAGCTTATCAAGCTTGGACTAAATTAGTTGCTGATTATAAAGAAGCGCATCCAGAATTGGCTGCAGAAGTAGAGGCTATCATCGATGGACGTGATCCAGTTGAAGTGACTCCAGCAGACTTCCCAGCATTAGAAAATGGCTTCTCTCAAGCAACTCGTAACTCGAGTCAGGATGCCTTAAACGTTGTAGCGGCTAAGTTGCCAACTTTCCTAGGTGGATCAGCTGACCTAGCTCACTCAAACATGACTTATATCAAGACTGACGGACTTCAAGACGATGCCAATCGCTTGAACCGTAACATTCAGTTTGGTGTTCGTGAATTTGCCATGGGAACGATCTTGAACGGGATGGCCCTTCACGGTGGACTTCGTGTATACGGTGGAACTTTCTTCGTCTTCTCTGACTATGTGAAGGCAGCTGTCCGCTTGTCAGCTTTGCAAGGACTTCCTGTGACTTATGTCTTTACCCACGATTCAATCGCAGTTGGGGAAGACGGTCCAACTCATGAACCAGTTGAGCATTTAGCAGGTCTTCGTGCCATGCCAAATCTGAATGTTTTCCGTCCAGCAGATGCGCGTGAAACGCAAGCAGCTTGGTACCTTGCAGTGACAAGCGAAAAAACACCAACTGCCCTTGTATTGACACGTCAAAACTTGACTGTTGAAGAAGGAACAGACTTCGACAAGGTTGCAAAAGGTGCTTATGTTGTCTATGAAAATGCAGCAGACTTTGATACCATCTTGATTGCGACAGGTTCAGAGGTTAATCTTGCTGTCTCAGCTGCCAAAGAATTGGCTAGTCAAGGTGCAAAAGTCCGCGTAGTCAGTATGCCATCTACAGATGTCTTTGATAAACAAGATGCAGCATACAAGGAAGAAATTCTTCCAAATGCAGTTCGTCGTCGTGTCGCAGTCGAAATGGGTGCAACTCAAAACTGGTACAAATATGTTGGACTAGATGGTGCCGTTCTAGGTATTGATACCTTCGGAGCCTCTGCTCCAGCACCAAAAGTATTGGCAGAATATGGCTTTACTGTTGAAAATCTTGTAAAAGTCGTTCAAAATTTGAAATAACCCTAAGAATCAGAGCGCAAGCTCTGGTTTTTCTTACTAGAAAAGCAAGGTACAATCTTGTAAAAGTAGCTGAAATTTGATATAGTAGTCCTATGTAAAAGACAAAGGAGAAGAAAATGAATCCAAATTATACATTTTTAATTATGCTTGTAGCGATGTTTGCCTTGATGTTCTTTATGCAACGCTCTCAAAAGAAACAAGCACAAAAACGTATGGAAAGCTTAAATAAACTACAAAAAGGCTATGAAGTGATTACAATCGGTGGACTTTACGGAACAGTCGATGAAGTAGATACTGAGAAGAGAACGATTGTTCTTGATGTAGATGGAGTTTACTTGACTTTTGAACTAGCTGCTATCAAGACCGTATTACCGCTGAAAGAAACAGCTTCACTAGAAGGCGCAATTGAAAAATAAGACGGGATTACTAACTCCCGTTTTTCTATAAAAGAAAGGAAATGGGATGAAAAAACTAGTCTTTGTCTGTCTGGGGAATATTTGCCGTAGTCCTATGGCTGAGTTTGTTATGAAATCAATGACAGATAATTATGAAATCCAAAGTCGAGCGACTTCTTCTTGGGAACATGGCAATCCGATTCATAAGGGAACTCAAGGGATTTTTCAACAGTATGAGATTCCTTACGACAAAACCAAAACATCGCTTCAGATTAGTAAGGAAGATTTTGAAGCCTTTGATTATATTATCGGAATGGATGCTTCAAATGTTTCTGACTTACGTCATATGTGTCCAGTAGACTGTCAAGATAAGATTTACTCATTTGCATCTGAAAGTGTTCCAGATCCTTGGTATACAGGAGATTTTGAGGAAACCTATCAGCGTGTTCAAGAGGGTTGTCAAGCATGGTTAGAACGTTTAGAGAAGGAGAGTGAAGATGGAAAATCTTAAGAATTTTTACGAAAAGTATCGTGTCTATCTGACTCGTCAACGTTTAGAGCTTTTGGCAGTAGTTACGATTGTTTTTTGTGCTGTGCTCGTCTTTTTTCTAAATATTCCCGGAAAAGGTGTTCTAAAGCTTGATAATGGAACCATTGTTTACGATGGCAGTCTTGTACGTGGTAAAATGAATGGACAAGGTACCATTACCTTCCAAAATGGAGACCAGTATACTGGTGGTTTCAACAATGGAGCCTTCAACGGAAAAGGTACCTTTCAATCTAAAGAAGGCTGGACCTACGAAGGTGATTTTGTAAATGGTCAGGCTGAAGGAAAAGGGAAACTAACAACAGAACAAGAAGTTGTTTATGAAGGGACTTTTAAACAAGGCGTTTTTCAACAAAAATAAAGCCTCCTTATCAAAGGAGGTATTGTTAGCATCTAAAAGTAAGCGCTTACTAGAAAATCTATCTCTTTCCAAGTCTCTCTTCCAAGCAAGTTTGTGAAATAAAAAATTTTTGAAATAAATTTCACAAACTCTAAAGAAAAAACTTGATAAGTAAAGAAAATGAGAAAAAATTCACAAACAATAAAAAAATCTTTGTGAAATGTTTATGAAACTGTTTACAAAGTTGAAATAATGCGTTATAATAAACTTGTGAAAAAATTAACAAAGGATATCGATCCTTGAAAGCTATGGAGGAAAATATGGCTGATAAAAAAACTGTGACACCAGAAGAAAAAAAACTCGCTGCTGAAAAGCATGTCGATGGCTTGGTGCAAAAAGCTTTAGTTGCTCTTGAGGAAATGCGTAAACTCGACCAAGAACAGGTCGACTACATCGTAGCTAAAGCGTCAGTGGCAGCTTTGGATGCCCACGGAGAATTGGCTTTACATGCCTTTGAAGAAACAGGACGTGGTGTATTTGAAGATAAAGCAACTAAGAACTTGTTTGCTTGTGAACACGTAGTAAACAACATGCGCCACACTAAGACAGTTGGCGTTATCGAAGAAGACGATGTAACAGGTTTGACTCTTATTGCTGAACCAGTTGGTGTTGTCTGTGGTATCACTCCAACAACAAACCCAACATCAACAGCAATCTTCAAATCATTGATTTCATTGAAGACACGTAATCCAATCGTTTTTGCCTTCCACCCATCAGCTCAAGAATCATCAGCTCACGCAGCTCAAATCGTTCGTGATGCTGCGATTAAAGCAGGAGCTCCTGAAAACTGCGTACAGTGGATCACTGAACCATCTATGGAAGCAACTAGTGCCCTTATGAACCACGAAGGTGTTGCGACAATCCTTGCAACAGGTGGTAATGCCATGGTTAAAGCCGCATACTCATGTGGTAAACCAGCTCTTGGGGTAGGTGCCGGAAACGTTCCAGCTTATGTTGAAAAATCAGCAAACATCCGTCAAGCAGCACACGATATCGTTATGTCTAAATCATTTGATAACGGTATGGTTTGTGCCTCAGAGCAAGCGGTTATCATTGACAAAGAAATTTACGATGAATTTGTAGCAGAGTTCAAATCTTACCACACTTACTTTGTAAACAAAAAAGAAAAAGCTCTTCTTGAAGAATTCTGCTTCGGCGTGAAAGCAAACAGCAAAAACTGTGCTGGTGCGAAATTGAACGCTGACATCGTTGGTAAACCAGCAACTTGGATTGCAGAGCAAGCAGGATTTACAGTTCCAGAAGGAACAAACATTCTTGCTGCAGAATGTAAAGAAGTTGGTGAAAGCGAGCCTTTGACCCGTGAAAAATTATCACCAGTTATCGCAGTTTTGAAATCTGAAAGCCGTGAAGATGGTATTGCCAAAGCTCGTCAAATGGTTGAATTTAACGGTCTTGGACACTCAGCAGCTATCCACACAGCTGACGAAGAATTAACTAAAGAATTTGGTAAAGCTGTTAAAGCTATTCGTGTTATCTGTAACTCACCTTCTACTTTCGGTGGTATCGGGGATGTTTACAATGCCTTCTTGCCATCATTGACACTCGGATGTGGTTCTTACGGACGCAACTCAGTTGGGGATAACGTTAGTGCCATTAACCTCTTGAATATCAAAAAAGTCGGAAGACGGAGAAATAACATGCAATGGATGAAACTTCCTTCAAAAACATACTTTGAACGTGATTCAATTCAATACCTTCAAAAATGTCGTGACGTTGAACGTGTCATGATCGTTACTGACCATGCCATGGTAGAGCTTGGTTTCCTTGATCGTATCATCGAGCAACTTGATCTTCGTCGCAATAAGGTTGTTTACCAAATCTTTGCTGATGTAGAACCAGATCCAGATATCACAACTGTAAACCGTGGTACTGAGATTATGCGTGCCTTCAAACCAGATACAATCATTGCTCTTGGTGGTGGATCTCCAATGGATGCTGCTAAAGTAATGTGGCTCTTCTACGAACAACCAGAAGTGGACTTCCGTGACCTTGTTCAAAAATTCATGGATATCCGTAAACGTGCCTTCAAATTCCCATTACTTGGTAAGAAGACTAAATTCATCGCAATCCCAACAACATCTGGTACAGGATCTGAAGTAACACCATTTGCCGTTATCTCTGATAAAGCAAACAACCGCAAATACCCAATCGCTGACTACTCATTGACACCAACTGTGGCAATCGTAGACCCTGCTTTGGTATTGACAGTTCCTGGATTTGTTGCTGCGGACACTGGTATGGACGTATTGACCCATGCGACTGAAGCTTACGTATCACAAATGGCTAGCGACTACACTGACGGTCTTGCACTTCAAGCCATCAAACTTGTATTCGAAAACCTTGAAAGCTCAGTTAAGAATGCAGACTTCCACTCACGTGAGAAAATGCATAACGCTTCAACAATCGCTGGTATGGCCTTTGCCAATGCCTTCCTAGGTATTTCTCACTCAATGGCCCATAAGATTGGTGCGCAATTCCACACAATCCACGGTCGTACAAATGCAATCTTGCTTCCATACGTTATCCGTTACAACGGTACTCGCCCAGCTAAGACAGCTACATGGCCTAAGTACAACTACTACCGTGCAGACGAGAAATATCAAGATATCGCTCGTATGCTTGGACTTCCAGCTTCTACACCAGAAGAAGGGGTTGAATCTTTTGCAAAAGCTGTTTACGAACTCGGTGAGCGCGTAGGTATCCAAATGAACTTCAAAGCACAAGGTGTTGACGAAAAAGAATGGAAAGAACATTCACGTGAATTGGCCTTCCTTGCTTATGAAGACCAATGTTCACCTGCAAACCCACGTCTTCCAATGGTTGACCATATGCAAGAAATCATCGAAGATTCTTACTATGGTTACAAAGAAAGACCAGGACGCCGTAAATAATTGTTATCAGCCTAGAGGCAGGGAATCCCTGTCTCTTTTTTTGTAATTCTATTTGAAAAATGGTATAATCATCGCATATATTTATTTGAAAATCAAATCTTTTATAATCATGCGAGGGGCAAATGAACAAGATAAATGAGTTAGGGGATAAAGTGCGACTTTTAAGAGAGGAGAAAGGACTTAGTCGTCCAGTTTTTTGTGGGGATGAGTCTGAATTATCAGTGCGTCAGTTGGTGAGAATCGAAAAAGGAGAATTTCGACCGACTATAAAAACACTAGAATATATTGCAGATAGATTAGAAATTCCATCCTACGTCTTGATGCCAGATTATAAGGAACTGCCTAAACGCTACCAAGAATTAAAGTACTTTCTTTTACATCACCCTGACTATGGAGACAAGGAGTTGCAAGAACAAAAGGAAGAATATTTTGATGAGATTTTCGAGTGTTTTTATGATGACCTGCCCCGTGATGAGAAGATGATAGTGGACTGCCTTCAGGCAATAGATGCAGTGAGAGCGACTAGTAATTCTTTATACGGAAGTGGTGTGATTGAGGACAGTCTTCAAGACTTACTATCCAGAGATGTATATAAGGCTGAGGAATTGTTGAAATTGAGACTGTATTTTCTTTGTCAGTTAATGGATGGTTTAAACGAGGGTGAGATAAAAAAGTCTGAGCATGAAACTATTCTTTATTTTCATGACAAATTAAGTTCTCAGGTTGATAAGATAGAGTTCGATTGTTTGGACTTACTTAGAGACTCCTTGTTAGCTTCTTTAACTTGTATAGAGGTTATGGGGTTGCTTCATTATTTTAAGAGGGCAGTCGAGACCTTAAATAAAATAGGGCAAAAAACACGAGATTTTCAAAAACAACCGATTGTCTTGATGGTGGAGTGGAAATATTATATTCAGATGGATTATGATACAGCCAAACAAAAGTATGAAGAAGCAAAAATGATGGCAAGGATGTTTGGCAATGGGAAGTTACTCGTTAGTTTAGATAATGAATGGACTGAGGATAATAAAAGATTCTGAGAAAAACTTGATTTCAGGAGCAAATGAAGTAAATGTTTTCACAATAAAAGGCATAATATCAGTTATACAAAAACTTTGATATTATGCCTTTTATTATGGAAAGACGTTTTAAATGTTAGCTTTGAATTGATTTTTTGTCTAGTCTAATTTATATTATATTTTGAGAAATGTAATATTTTTGAAGATTAGTTTAGATAGCTTTTTTCTCTAATTTTACCAGTTTAAATAAAATAGTGACATTTCTGTCATTGGAGAAATGTCGCTTTTTTGTTAAAATGAATTTTACTTGATATACATCTAGAAGCAAACTAGGGAATAGAGAGAAAGTTCTAAGTAGTAGACTTAAAGGGTAAATCAGCGCTGATGTAGCTTGAAGGATTTTCTATAAGTATGATGTTATGACGATAACGGTTTTAAACAAGGGGGAAAGAATGTCCATTTTATCCATTAAAAATATTTCAAAGTTTTACACTTTGGACGGTAAACATCAAGAGCAGGCTCTAAGAAATATTAACCTGCAGATTGCAAAAGGTAAAATTACAGCGATTTACGGTCCGTCAGGCTGTGGCAAAACTAGCTTGCTAAACATTATCAGTGGTCTAGATAGACAATATGAAGGAGTTTTAGAATTTAAAGGGGAATCCCTCCGTGACTTATCAGAGATTGAACTAACTCAATTTCGTAAAGATAAGATTGGATTTGTGTTTCAAAATTTTAACCTCATTCCTCATCAGTCTGTCTTGGACAATGTCAAGCTACCTCTCTATGTCAAAGATTTATCTGACAGGGAGATGACAATGATTGCAAAGGAGCAATTAAGTAACTTGGGCATGGAGCCTTTTATTGCTAAAAATGTTAAACAGCTTTCTGGCGGGCAAAAGCAACGTGTAGCAATCGCGCGTGCCTTGGTAAATCAGCCTGATATGATTGTAGCAGATGAGCCAACGGGGTCACTGGATTCTCAATCTCAAGAAATGGTATTGGAAGTATTTAAAAATTTAGCCCAGACAGGGAAAACAGTATTGATTGTAACCCATAATCCAGAGGTTGCTGCATATGCAGATGTGATTATCAAAATGAAGGATGGTGAAGTCGTTGAAGAAGTCAAAAAATAAAGGATTATCATTGAAAAACAAATTCAAACTTTCTTTAAATAACTTTCTGGAAAGAAAGTGGCGTAACTTATTGATTGCGCTAGCAACCTCAATCGGTTTTGTAGGAGTCTTAATTTCTTTCGGCTTGGGAAATGCTTTGATTTCGATGATTGATGAAAATACGAATGGAGGTCAAATTCCTTCTCAAGTTCAGATTGCTTTAAACACAGAAAATGCTGGACGAGGCTTTTTGAACCAAGATGATAAGAACTATATCACGGATACAGTTGGCAAAGAAGCTATTAAATATTTGGAGAGTCCTTTTGGGATGACCATGTCAAATATTACTATAGATGGGCAAGAAATGGATCTGAGTCAAACGATGCCTTCTTATGCTCAAGTAGTGAGTCTCTATGAGGATACAAGTATTTCTGTTAGTAGTAATGAGGCGGACAAAGTATTAGCCGGTTCCCTCTATACTGATGCAAATGAACAGGGCTTGACGATTCCAAGCAGTTTACTAAAAAGTTGGAATGAACAGACAGGAAAAAATCTGACGGCTAGTGATATTATTGGTAAATCAGTCTCAGCCAGCATTGTAGAAAATGCTGCTGAAGCTAGCAAGATTGCTCAATTTCAAACGAAGATTGTGCGTGTAATCAATGATGAAGATGACATGGAGGATAGCAACAGTTTCATGCCGTCTAATCAAATGGAAACAATTTTGAAAGAAGCTGGATTTACAAAAGCTGTATCTTATTTTATCTTGGAACTTAAAGATCCATCACAGACGAAAGTGGTAACAGAAGAATTGCAGAAAAATAAGAAGTATACTGTTCTTTCTCAACAGAAGGTTCTTGATATTGTGATTACTTTTATTCGTGTTATTCAGGGATTGTTGATTGTGCTTTCATCACAAGCTATTGTGGTAGCAGCGGTCATGATTGGCATCATCATTTACATTAATATCATGCAACGTTCTAAGGAAATAGGTGTCATGAAGGCAGTTGGTTATCAAAATCGCGATGTCAAAGGAATTTTTATTTACGAGGCTATTTGGATTGTAGGAATCGCCTTGCTGCTGGCATTTTTGGTTGCACAAGGGGTGGGAAGTTTGGCGAATGCGGTTGTAAATCACTTTTACCCATCCATCACGAAGGTTTTTGAATTAAATCTTCTATCTATTTTAGGAACTCTAGCTTTTGCTCTATTACTTGGTTATGTCTCAGCCTACTTCCCAGCACGTAAAATTAGTAAAATGGATCCTGTAGAATCGCTACGATATGAATAGTAAGGAAGTTCTTGATTTATAGCCTGAAAAAGAAACTAACATAGAAAAACAATGCCCGTACTTGCAATTAAACTTAAATAGTTATATAATAGGTTTGTTGAAAGGTGATTTGTAGTGATTCAAGTTACTCTTTTCACAATAAAAATTTCATGATTTTCATAAGGAGGAAATCACTAATGGTAGTTAAAGTTGGTATTAACGGTTTCGGACGTATCGGTCGTCTTGCTTTCCGTCGTATCCAAAACGTAGAAGGTGTTGAAGTTACTCGTATCAACGACCTTACAGATCCAGTTATGCTTGCACACTTGTTGAAATACGACACAACTCAAGGTCGTTTCGACGGTACTGTTGAAGTTAAAGAAGGTGGATTTGAAGTTAACGGTAAATTCATCAAAGTTTCTGCTGAGCGTGATCCAGAACAAATCGACTGGGCTAACGACGGTGTAGAAATCGTTCTTGAAGCTACTGGTTTCTTTGCTAAGAAAGCAGCTGCTGAAAAACACTTGCACGCTGGTGGAGCTAAAAAAGTTGTTATCACTGCTCCTGGTGGAAACGACGTTAAAACAGTTGTATTCAACACTAACCACGACGTTCTTGACGGTACTGAAACAGTTATCTCAGGTGCTTCATGTACTACAAACTGCTTGGCTCCAATGGCTAAAGCTCTTCAAGACAACTTTGGTGTTGTTGAAGGATTGATGACTACTATCCACGCTTACACTGGTGACCAAATGATTCTTGACGGACCACACCGTGGTGGTGACCTTCGCCGTGCTCGCGCTGGTGCTGTAAACATCGTTCCTAACTCAACTGGTGCTGCAAAAGCTATCGGTCTTGTAATCCCAGAATTGAACGGTAAATTGGACGGAGCTGCTCAACGTGTTCCTGTTCCAGCAGGTTCTGTAACTGAGTTGGTAGCAGTTCTTGAAAAGAACGTTACTGTTGACGAAGTGAACGCAGCTATGAAAGCAGCTTCAAACGAATCATACGGATACACTGAAGATCCAATCGTATCTTCAGATATCCTAGGTATGTCTTACGGTTCATTGTTTGACGCAACTCAAACTAAAGTTCTTGACGTTGACGGTAAACAATTGGTTAAAGTTGTATCATGGTACGACAACGAAATGTCATACACTGCACAACTTGTTCGTACTCTTGAATACTTCGCAAAAATTGCTAAATAATTCTTGAGTCGATAAAAAGCAAGGCCTCTTGGTCTTGCTTTTCTTATTTATATAGAAGAATGGATGACACGACAATCATCCATTCTTTTTTAATTCTTTTTCAAAGGTATCTGAAAGGGTAGTGAAGCTTAATTTCTCTAGAGTAAGCGGATGGGTAAAGGACAGACGAAAGGCGTGGAGCATAAGCCGACTCGTCCTTGATTTGCTATTATAGAGAGGGTCACCCAGGATCGGGAAGTTATGATGCGAAAGGTGCACACGAATTTGATGTGTTCGCCCTGTCTTTAGTTTGCAACGAATCAAGGAAGTTTTGTTTGGTAATTGCTTTAATCTGCTTACATGTGTTTCAGCATATTGTCCATTTTTTGTATCAACTATTCGTTTTCTGCGGTCATGGCGATCACGCCCAATTTTGTCTTTGAAAACAAGTTCTTTGCTGTTGATATGTCCGTCGACCTGTGCCCAATATTCCCTAGAAATCTCTTTTTTCTCCAGTAAGCGATTGAGAATAGGCAGGATAAAAGGATTTTTGGCAAAGAGAACCAAGCCACTGGTTTCCATGTCTAGACGATGAACAACATAGCAGGTTTGGCCAACATAGGCACTGACATGGTTAAGAAGGGCGATTTCGTTTGGTTGGTTACCGTGGGTTTTCATACCCTCTGGTTTGTTTACAATAATCAAGTGTTGATCTTGATAAACTTCCTGAACAAGCTCAGAGTTGCCCCAAGGAATTTCTTTTTTGGGATAATCTTCCTCGTCAAAAGTCAACTGGCAAACATCTCCAGGACTTACAATCTCGTTCCAGCGAACTTCTCGCTGATTAATCAAAATGTGTTTCTTGATTCTCAAAAAATGACGGATTTTTCTAGGGATGAGGAGTTGTTCCTCAAGTAATTGCTTTACCGTCATTTGAGGTAGAGAGGCTGGTAAAGTAAAAGTGAATTTCATACAGATATTGTAACAAAAAAAGCCCTATTTGGATAGGAAATAGCTAAATTCTTGTCTTCCTATGATGAAGATGATAAAATAAACGCATGAAATTAGATAAATTATTTGAGAAATTTCTTTCTCTTTTTAAAAAAGAAACAAGTGAATCGGAGGATTCTGATTCTACTAGCTTACGTCGCTCTCGTAGTGATCGAAAAAAATTGGCCCAAGTAGGTCCGATTCGAAAATTCTGGCGTCGCTATCATCTAACAAAGATTGTCCTTATACTAGGTTTGAGTTCAGGCTTGCTAGTTGGAACCTATTTGTTTGCTGTAGCCAAGTCCACCAATGTCAATGATTTGCAAAATGCCTTGAAAACTCGAACTCTCATTTTTGACCGTGAAGAAAAGGAGGCTGGTGCCTTGTCTGGTCAAAAAGGAACTTATGTTGAATTGACTGATATCAGTAAAAATTTGCAGAATGCCGTTATTGCGACAGAAGACCGTTCTTTCTATAAAAATGACGGGATTAACTATGGTCGTTTCTTCTTGGCTATTGTAACTGCTGGTCGTTCAGGTGGTGGCTCTACTATTACCCAACAGCTGGCTAAAAATGCCTATCTGTCGCAGGATCAAACTGTTGAGAGAAAAGCGAAAGAATTTTTCCTTGCCTTAGAATTAACAAAAAAATATAGTAAGGATCAAATTCTAACAATGTACCTTAACAATGCTTATTTTGGAAATGGTGTGTGGGGTGTAGAAGATGCGAGTAAGAAATACTTTGGAGTTTCTGCGTCAGAAGTGAGTTTGAATCAAGCTGCGACTCTGGCAGGGATGCTCAAAGGACCGGAACTGTATAACCCCTTGAAATCTGTAGAAGATTCTACTAATCGTCGCGATACTGTCTTGCAAAATATGCTTGCAGCGGGTTACATTGATAAAAACCAAGAAACCGAAGCTGCAGAAGTTGATATGACTTCGCAATTGCACGATAAGTATGAAGGAAAAATCTCAGATTACCGCTATCCTTCTTACTTTGATGCGGTGGTTAACGAAGCTGTTTCCAAGTATAATCTAACAGAGGAAGAAATTGTCAATAATGGCTACCGCATTTATACAGAGCTGGACCAAAACTATCAAGCAAATATGCAGGTTGTCTATGAAAATACAGCGCTATTTCCGAGGGCAGAGGATGGAACATTTGCTCAATCAGGAAGTGTAGCTCTCGAACCGAAAACAGGTGGAGTTCGTGGAGTTGTCGGTCAGGTTGCTGGCAATGATAAAACTGGATTCCGGAATTTCAACTATGCAACTCAATCAAAACGTAGCCCTGGTTCTACAATTAAGCCTTTAGTTGTTTATACGCCTGCAGTTGAAGCTGGCTGGGCTTTGAATAAGCAGTTGGATAACCATACCATGCAGTATGACAGCTATAAGGTTGATAACTATGCAGGGATCAAAACGAGTCGAGAAGTTCCTATGTATCAAGCCTTGGCAGAATCGCTTAATCTGCCTGCTGTTGCCACTGTTAATGATTTGGGCGTTGATAAGGCTTTTGAGGCGGGCGAAAAATTCGGACTCAACATGGAAAAGGTCGATCGTGTTCTTGGTGTCGCCTTGGGAAGCGGTGTTGAAACCAACCCTCTTCAAATGGCTCAAGCATATGCTGCCTTTGCAAATGAAGGTTTAATGCCGGAAGCTCATTTTATTAGTAGAATTGAAAATGCTAGTGGTCAGGTCATTGCGAGCCATAAAAATTCACAAAAACGGGTGATTGATAAGTCTGTAGCTGACAAGATGACCAGTATGATGTTGGGAACATTTACAAACGGAACAGGTATTAGTTCATCACCTGCAGACTATGTCATGGCAGGAAAAACAGGAACAACTGAAGCGGTTTTCAATCCGGAATACACAAGTGACCAGTGGGTGATTGGTTATACACCGGATGTAGTGATTAGTCACTGGCTTGGTTTCCCTACGACTGATGAAAATCACTATCTAGCAGGATCTACTTCAAACGGTGCAGCCCATGTCTTTAGAAACATTGCCAATACCATTTTACCTTATACGCCAGGAAGTACCTTTACAGTTGAAAATGCGTATAAGCAAAATGGAATTGCACCAGCCAATACAAGAAATCAAGTACAGAGTAATGAAGAAAATCAGGCGGATAATAGCCTTTCTGATATTAGAAGTCGTGCACAAAATCTGGTAGATGAGGCTAGCCGTGCTATCTCGGATGCTAAAATTAAGGAAAAGGCTCAAACGATATGGGATTCGGTAGTCAATCTATTTCGTTAAGATGCTTGTCAAAGCCTAGCTTTCTTGTTATAATAGATAGGATGGAGGCGTTATGGCACTAAAAAAAGCAAGCCTAGCTTGTGCGGTTTGTGGTTCGAGAAACTATTCAATCAAGATCAGCGGAAACCCCAAGCCAACACGACTAGAAGTAAATAAATTTTGTAAACATTGTGGTAAGCACACTATACATAGAGAAACGAGATAGGAGAGAGCGATGCGTTTTATTGGAGATATTTTTAGACTTCTTAAAGACACAACATGGCCAACTCGCAAGGAAAGCTGGAGAGATTTTCGTTCTATCATGGAATACACAGCTTTCTTTGTAGTAATTATTTACATTTTTGACCAGTTGATTGTTTCAGGTTTGATTCGATTTATTAACATTTTTTAGAAGGCTAGTGGAGTTATTTACACTAGATATCTTCTATTATGAAAGGAAGTATCATGGATAGTTTTGATAAAGGATGGTTTGTCTTACAAACCTATTCTGGTTATGAAAATAAGGTAAAAGAAAATCTATTGCAACGTGCACAAACCTACAATATGTTGGATAATATTTTACGTGTTGAAATTCCAACACAAACAGTGCAAGTTGAAAAAAATGGAAAGAGAAAAGAAGTAGAAGAGAATCGCTTTCCAGGTTATGTTCTTGTAGAAATGGTGATGACAGATGAAGCTTGGTTTGTTGTTCGAAACACACCAAACGTTACAGGATTCGTCGGATCTCACGGAAATAGATCAAAACCAACTCCATTATTGGAACAAGAAATCCGTGATATCTTGGTTTCTATGGGACAAACTGTACAAGAGTTTGATATCGATGTTGAAGTTGGTCAAACTGTACGTATCATTGATGGTGCTTTTGCAGACTATACTGGTAAGATTACAGAGATTGATAACAATAAAGTGAAGATGATTATCTCTATGTTTGGTAATGACACAGTTGCAGAAGTAAACCTAAACCAAATTGCAGAATTATAACCCAAAGAGAGGCTTGCCCTCTCTTTTTTGTGCAGTTTAGACGGTGTAGGGAACAGAATGGAGGAAATGGGACAAAAGTGTTTCTGAATCTGTTAGACTGTATCTAGAAAGGGGAACGTTATGTTTAAAGAATTGTATAAAGAAGTCCAGGGAATTGTATATAAGAGTAGAAATGAATATTACTTGCATTTATGGGAACTATCGGATTGGGACCAAGAGGGTATGCTCTGCTTACATGAATTGATTAGTAGAGAAGAAGAGCTAGTAGAAGATATTCCTCGTTTACGTAAATACTTCAAAACTAAATTCCGAAATAGAATTCTAGACTATATCCGTAAACAAGAAAGCCAGAAGCGTAGATATGATAAAGAACCCTATGAAGAAGTAGGTGAGATTAGTCATCGTATCAGTGAGGGAGGTATGTGGCTAGATGAGTATTATCTCTTTCATGAGACACTAAGAGATTATAGAAACAAACAAAGTAAAGACAAACAAGAAGAGTTAGAACGCGTCTTAAGACATGAACGCTTCCGAGGGCGTCAAAGAGTATTGAGAGACTTACGTATTGTGTTTAAGGAGTTTGATATCCGTACTCATTAGGGAGTCATACAAAAAAACATAAAAAGTTTAAAAAAGTTGTTGACAAGTTAGAAAAAGTCTGTATAATAGTAAGAGTTGAAAATAACAGCTCAGGTCCGTTGGTCAAGGGGTTAAGACACCGCCTTT